>PITX01000189.1 GCA_017577345.1 Clostridiales bacterium | reverse complement strand
CTGCATATTCTTCGCTTCGCCGCAAGCGGCAAAGCTCAATCATTCCGTTGCGCTTCCTCTCCGATGGGCAATCGCTTTGCTGGATTGCCCATCGGTTATTCTTTGAGCCTATGTACGCCGACGAGTGCGAGTTGCTTGTCTTTCGGGCTTTTTGACAGCCCGTCAGCGTGTCAAAAAAGGTTTTTGACACGCTGAACGGGGCTTCCGCAGACGCGAAAGCCCCGTTGCATGAATATCAGTCGAAAAGATAGTGACGGACAAGCTCCTGAAGAAGCTCATCTCGGTCAAGCTTGCAGATGAGGCTGCGAGCGTTATTGTGATTGGTGATGTAGGTCGGATCCTCGGAGAGGATATAACCCACGATCTGGTTGATCGGATTGTAGCCCTTTTCGGTCAGGGAACGGTAGACTTGGGAGAGAATTTCCTTCATCTCATCATTGGTGTCTTCGGGTACCGTAAATTTAATGGTGTTATGATCCAAAACGCACGCCTCCTTTATCTTAGTTTTATTATTATATTCCATAATTCCGCTAATGTAAAGCAAAAAAGCGAAACATTTTGGTAACAAAATGGTGAATTAACGGAGCTTCGCTCCGAGCTCCCTGTCCAGAGCCGCAAGCACGGCGGAAATTACACCGTCGGAGTCGGCATCGGTCAGGGTACGGTCATCTGCACGGAGCGTCAGACTGAAGGCAACACTCTTTTTACCCTCGTCAATGCCTTTGCCGCGGTAAATGTCGAACAGCTTGACATCGCGCAGGAGCTTGCCGCCTGCCTTGGTGATGCAGCTTACCAGTGCGGCGACCGTCAGCGCCTCGTCGGCAACGACGGCAATATCGCGGCTGACAGCGGGGTACTTGGGCAGGGGCACATAGGTCGCGGCAGGTGCGATCAGTCCGGAGAGCACCGTGAAATCAAGCTCTGCGGCATAGATTTCGGTGGAAATATCATAATTCTTCGCAACCAGCGGATGCACCTGCCCGAACACGCCGACCGACACGCCGTTCACGGTGATCGCTGCACAGCGACCGGGGTGGTAGGAGGGATTGTCCTTGAGCGCAGTATATGCAGCACCTTTGATGTTCATTCCCTTGAAGATGGTTTCGATCTCGCCCTTGATGCTGAAGAAATCCTCACCCTCACCGTAGGTGCCGAGCAGCAGATGACGCGGCTCATCGGGTAGAAGCTGACCTTCCTTCGGCAGGTAGACCTTTGCCATCTCATAGAGCTTGCATGCGCTGTTGTGATAGGCATTGTTGCGCGACAGGATCGCAAGCATCGACGGAAGTGCGATGGTACGCATGATGGAGGCATCCTCGCCGAGCGGATTCTGAATTCTCATCGTGTTGCGCAGGGGAGAATCGGCGGGAAGACGGATCATGTCGAAAACGGACGGAGAGACAAAGGAATAGGTCAGGATTTCACTGTAGCCGAGGCTGCGGCAAAGTGCGCCGATCTTGCTTTCCAGTGCCATCGTGCCGGTGTAGCCGCCCTCTGCGGCAACGCCCTTAAATGCGGTGGTCGGAATCTCGTTATAGCCATAGAGCCTGCCGACCTCCTCGGCAATATCCGCTGTCTGCACAAGATCGGGACGCCAGGAGGGGACATGGATCGTTCTGCCTTCCACGGGGACTTCCAGGCGGCGCAGGTACTCGATCATATCTGCCTCGGAGATATCCGTGCCGAGCAGAGCGTTGATACGCTCCGGCTCCAGCGTCAGATCGCGCGGCTGGGGTATTTCGTTCAGAATGTCGATCATGCCGTCCATGACCTCGCCTGCACCTAAAAGCTCAACGAGCTCACAGGCACGGTTGACTGCGGGAACGGTCAGCAGGGGGTCGATGTTCTTTTCAAACTTGCCGGAGGCTTCGGTACGCATACCGAGTGCCAGTGCCGTCTGACGGATGGAGGTGCCGTTGAAGTTTGCGGACTCAAACACGACATCGACGGTATCGGAAACGATCTCACTGTTCTCGCCGCCCATGATGCCGGCAAGACCGATCGGTTTTTCGCCGTCGGCAATGACGAGCATACCCGGTGTCAGATCGCGCACCGTGCCGTCGAGCGTGGTCAGCGTTTCACCGACTTCACTTCTGCGGACGACGATTTTGCCGGAGCCGACATAGCGGTAATCAAATGCGTGCATCGGCTGACCGTATTCGAGCATGACATAGTTCGTGATGTCCACGATGTTGTTGATCGGACGCACACCGTTGGCACGCAGACGCTGGCGCAGCCACTTGGGAGAGGGTGCGATCTTCACATTGCGCACCATTCGCGCCGTGTAGCGGCAGCAAAGATCCTCTGCGGGGACTTCCACATCCAGAAGGTCGATGAGAGTGCCTGCTGCACCGCCCTTTACAACGGGCTCATGGTGGCGCATCGGCAGGTTAAAGGCAGCGGCGGCTTCTCTTGCCAGACCGATGATGCTGTAGCAGTCCGGACGGTTGTTCGTGATTTCAAAGTCCACGACGGTGTCGTCGTTTCCAATGACCTTGTTAATATCGTCACCGGGCTTGCAGTCTTCCTCCAAGATCCAGATGCCGTCTTCGATGGCATAGGGGAAGTCGTTGAGCGTCAGTCCGAGCTCCTTGAGCGAGCACAGCATACCGCCCGATTCCACACCGCGCAGCTTGCCCTTGGTGATATGGATGCCGCCGGGCAGACGGGAGTTGTGCAGGGCAGCGGGAACGAGATCGCCCTCGCGGACATTCTGTGCGCCGGTGACGATCTGCACCGGTTCTTCCGCACCGACATCGATCTGACAGACCCACATGTGGTCGGAATTTTCGTGGCGCACGATGGAAAGCACCTTGCCGACAACGACATTGGAAATTTCCGCGTCCATGCGCTCGTAGGTTTCTACCTTCTGACCTGCAACGGTCATAGTTTCGACAAATTCCTTGTCGGGAATATGGGAGAGGTCAACAAATTCTTCGTTGAGCCATTTTCTGTTCAGTTTCATTGCCGTACCTCCTTAGAATTGGGATAAGAAGCGAACATCGTTGTCGAAGATCAGACGCAGATCGTTCAGCTTCAGGCGACCCATTGCCATACGCTCCAGACCGATGCCGAACGCAAAGCCGGAGTACCTCGTGCTGTCAATGCCGCAGCCCTCCAGC
>PITX01000188.1 GCA_017577345.1 Clostridiales bacterium | reverse complement strand
TTCAGGGACACATCAAAACGCACCATTTTTGTTCCGTCGGACGATGTGTAGGTCTTCCAGTCGACGACCAGATCCAGACCCGTTCCGGTATTGGAGGTAAACTGACCCGAGTTCGTTTCATCACCCTCGATCGGCTCGGTCGATACCGACGGAATGACGGATTCTTCCGTAGTATCTGTCGGAGGTACGGTTTCCTCTGTTGCTTCCGATACCTCGGTCTGCGGGGCATCCGTCTGCGTGGGAGCCTCCGTCGCTTCTGTTGCTTCGGTTGCTTCCGTGGTCTCTACGGTCACCACCGTGCTGATTTCCGTCGGCTCCTCTTCCGGGCCGGACTTTTCGCGGATAATAAAGAACGCCAGCAGACCAATCAGAATTGCCAGCACGACTGCCAGCGTAATAATAATCTTATTCATAGCTACTCCTTGTTTTTTTCTCTATTATACAATGGATCTCTACGAATTTCTACCTTTATTTACAAATTTCTTTCAAAGCGCAACGAGCTCGTATTCCCTTTGCCCCGCACCGAGCTCTGCCGCTGCCTCCACGGTGTGGATGCCGTGCAGAGACTCCACGCGTTCCAGAAAATGTGCCTGACCGGGGTCATCCTTCGCCGCGTAAATGAGATCAAGGCAAGCCTGGTCGATCGCCACGGGATCGGTCGATGCGAGAATGCCGATGTCCCGCATACAGGGGTCCTCCGCCACCTCGCAGCAATCACAGTCGACGGAAAGGTTTTTCATTACATTGATATAGACGATCTCACCGCGGAAATAGTCAATGACGGAGGACGCGGCATCTGCCATGCACTGCAGGAAATCGTCCTGCGGTGCCATATGCTCCCAGACAATGCTCTGATCGTCGGTATAGCCTGCCGAATGGATCAGAGATTTTCCCTCTGAGGAGGCACAGCCGATGGAAAGCTGCTTCAGTGCACCGCCGTAGCCACCGGCGGGATGCCCCTTAAAATGTGCCAGAACGAGCATGGAGTCGTAGTTTGCAAGGTTCTTTCCGACATAATTCTTTTTGAGAATTTTCCCGTTCGGAATAACCAGCTCCAGATCCGGCTTCTGTGCATCCAAAAGGTCAACGGTGAAATCCTTGTCCCAGCCGTGCAGACTGATCAGCTCCCAATGCTTTTGCGTGGTATTCCTTGCGCCCGGATATGCCGTGTTGCACTCTACGACCGTTCCGTTCACCCGTTCGATCATCGGTTTCCAGAAATCCGGTTTCAGAAAATTCTGATTGCCCTGTTCGCCGGAATGGAGCTTCACCGCTACCCTGCCGGGCAAGGGCTTGCCGACTGCCTCATACAGCGCAACGACCTTTTCCGGTGTGATCTCTCTTGTGAAATAAACCTTTGCCGCCATCGTATCTACCTCCGTTTTTATTTTTATTCTAACATATCCGAGCGTTCCTTGCAATATGCCGCCGGGCAGAATAATTTGTCGGGAAGCAGAAAAACATCTCGTAAAACCACGAAAAAAGCGTTATAATAAGAAAAACGAATTGTACTCGGAGGCAAACTATGGGGAAATTTGAAAAGAAAAAGCACAAGCGCTTTCTTTGGATCATTCCGCTTGCGGTCATTGCCGCCGCGCTGATCTTCTGCTTTGTGATCAACCGCTGGCAGGTCACGGTGGAGATGAACGGCAAAGACGAGGTGACAGTCGAATGCGGAACACAGTACAACGACGAAGGCGCAAACGCAATATTCGGCGGGACGATCTTCCCTGCCGACCTGAAAACGCTTGAAATCACGACGGAAAACAATGTCGATGCCGCAAAGCCCGGCGATTATTCCATCGTTTACAGCGCGAAGTATCTGATTTTCCACGGCAGCGCGGAGCGCACAGTTCATATGGTCGATACGACCCTGCCGGAGCTGAAGCTGGAGGGTGAGCTTGTCTGCTATGTTCTGCCCGGTCAGACCTTTACGGAGCCCGGATATACCGCAACGGACAACATTGACGGCGATCTGACCGATCAGGTCACCTGCGAGGAGCGCGACGGCAAGCTTGTTTACAGCGTCACCGATTCCTCCGGCAACACTGCACAGGCAATGCGCGACATTTTCCATGAGGACACTCTTGCGCCGGAAATCGTTCTGGAAGGCGGCAGCGAGATCGAGCTCAACGCGGGCATTCCCTACGAGGAGCCCGGCTTTACCTGCACCGACAACTGTGAGGGTGACCTGACCGACAAGGTGAGCGTGAGCGGTGAGGTGGACTGCTACCACAAGGGCACCTATGAGATCACCTACACCGTGGAGGACACCTACCACAACAAGGCCACCGTCACACGCACCGTCAATGTCGTTCCCGTGCCGCAGCCGGATAAGGTCGATCCGGGCGATAAAATCATCTACCTGACCTTTGATGACGGTCCGAGCGGCTACACCGAGCAGCTTCTCGACGTTTTGGATGCGTACAATGTCAAGGCGACTTTCTTTGTCGTAGACACCGCCTATTCCGATTTGATCGCAGAGGAATTTTCCCGCGGACACAGTGTCGGCATCCACACCGCCTGCCATGACTACGACAAGATCTATGCCAGTGAGGAAGCCTATTTCAATGACCTGCAGATCATGCAGGATCTGATCGTAAAGCTGACCGGCCAGCGCACAACGCTGATGCGTTTCCCCGGCGGCAGCTCCAACACCGTCAGCAGCTTCAATCCCGGCATCATGAGCAAGCTTGCGGCAGACCTGACGGATATGGGCTACCAGTATTTTGACTGGAATGTCAGCAGCGGCGATGCCGGAGAGACAACAGATACCGAGCAGGTCTATGAGAATGTGATCAACGGCGTTCAGTGGCAGAATGTCTCCATCGTTCTGCAGCACGATATCAAAGGTTTCAGCGTGGCGGCGGTGGAAAAGATCATCATCTGGGGACTGAACAACGGTTACACCTTTCTCCCGCTCGATGCCACCAGCCCGACCTCGCACCACCGCATTGCAAACTGACAAAAACGGCACTCCTTTCACGAGGAGTGCCGTCAGACTGTCAAAAAAGTCCGTAACCGTCAAAATAAAGAAAAGAATGAACAGATTTGTCATTGCGAGGTTTGCGAAGCAAACCGTGGGTGCGCAGCCGTTAGCGACGAAGGAGCGCTACGGATGCGGCCTAC
>PITX01000020.1 GCA_017577345.1 Clostridiales bacterium | reverse complement strand
TGCCAACACACTGAAAGAATTTCTCATGAGTGCGGAATATATCATGTCGGAGGGAAATCAGAATATCATTCTCTGCGAACGCGGTATCCGCACCTTTGATACCTATTCCCGCAACACACTGGATCTGACCATCGTGCCGATGCTGCACGAGCTGTCGCATCTGCCGGTCATCGTTGACCCGAGCCATGCCACGGGCAAGGTGCGCCTTGTACCGCCGATGGCACTGGCGGCAGTTGCCGCAGGTGCCGACGGCGTGATGGTCGAGGTACACAACGACCCCATCCACGCGCTGTGTGACGGTGCGCAGTCTTTGCGACCGGAGCAGTTTGCAGAGCTTGCGGAGAAAATCCGCACGATCAGAAAGGTCGTTGCGCAATGACGGTCGGCATCGTCGGACTGGGGCTGATCGGCGGCTCAATGGCAAAGGCGTACAAGCAAGCCGGTCATCGGGTGCTTGCAATGGATCGGGATCCCTCTGTGACCGCCTTCGCGCAGATGGCAGGTGCCGCAGACGGCGAGCTGACAATGGAAAATCTGCCTTCCTGCGAGCTTCTTCTGCTTGCCGTTTACCCTGCCGCCGCCGTGCGGTATTTGGAGGAAAATGCGCCGTATCTCAGCAAGACCGCCGCCGTCATTGACTGCTGTGGCATCAAGCGCGAGGTCTGCAGGGCGGGCTTCCGTCTGGCAGAGCAGCGCGGCTTCCTGTTTGTCGGCGGTCATCCGATGGCAGGCACGCATTTTTCCGGTTTTAAATACAGCCGGGCAACGCTCTTTCAGGGTGCGCCGATGGTTTTAGTGCCTCCCGTGCTGGACGATATGCAGATGATCGACCGCGTACGCAAGCTGCTGGAGGCACCGAAATTCGGAAGCTTCTCCGTCACCACGGCGGAAAAGCATGACGAAATGATCGCATTTACCTCACAGCTTGCCCATGTCGTTTCCAATGCCTATATCAAAAGCCCCACCGCAGGACTGCACAAGGGCTTTTCCGCAGGCAGCTACAAGGATCTGACCCGTGTTGCATGGCTCAACGCACCGATGTGGACGGAGCTGTTTCTGGATAACCGCGACTGCCTGATACAGGAGATCAACGGTCTGACAGCGGAGCTGCAGAAGTACCGTGACGCGCTCGAAGCAGGCGACAGAGACAGTCTGTGCGCCCTGCTGGAGGAAGGAAAAAGACGCAAGGAGGAAGTCGGATGAAAACCGTTCGTGTCGATGCCTCGCGCAGCTATGAAGTGAAGATCGGGCGCGGTCTGCTCGGCACGGTTGGCTGCGAAGCGGCGAAAATCACCGACGGCAAGGTGCTTGTCGTGACCGATGAGACCGTCGCGCCGCTGTATCTGGGTGCGGTCGTGAACAGCCTGCGCCAGGCAGGGCTTACCGTATCGTCCGCCTCCGTTCCGGCGGGGGAAGCCTCGAAAAGTCCGGAATATTATGTTAACCTAATGAATATCCTCGCCGCCAAGCATCTGACCCGCTCCGACGCAGTCCTCGCACTGGGCGGCGGTGTGGTCGGCGATCTGGCAGGCTTTGCCGCCGCGACCTATCTGCGCGGCATCCCGGTCATTCAGATCCCGACGACCCTTTTGGCAATGGTCGATTCCTCCGTGGGAGGAAAAACGGCGATCGACCTGCCCGCGGGGAAAAATCTGGTCGGTGCGTTTCATCAGCCCTCTCTGGTGCTGTGCGATCCGGAGGTGCTTTCCACCTTACCGGAGGACACTTTCCGTGACGGTTGTGCAGAGGTCATCAAGACTGCCGTTCTTTTCGACCGTGAGCTGTTTGACCACCTGCACCGCCGCGGCACGGACTTTGACCGCGAGGATGTCATCGCCCGCTGCGTTTCCCTCAAGCGCGATGTTGTCTGCCGCGACGAATTCGACACCGGCGAACGGCAGAAGCTTAATCTCGGTCACACGATTGGTCACGCAGTAGAAAAATGCAGTCATTTTACCGTTTCACACGGCAAAGCGGTCGCGATCGGTACGGCAATGATGGCGCGTGCCTTCAGCGCAGATGCAGAGGAAATCCTTGCTGTACTGCGTGCTTTCGCCCTGCCCACGGCAAGCGATTTTTCCGCGCAGGAGCTGGCAGATGCCGCCCTTGCGGACAAGAAGCGTGACGGCGATACCCTCACGCTCGTCATTCCCGAGGCAATCGGCAAGGCAAGCCTGAAAAAAATACCGGTCAGCGAGCTGCCGGCCGTCATCAAGGCAGGAATTTAACCATGGAACTGACACTCTCGCCCCGTCCCATCGGCGGCAGGATCTCGGCGATCGCCTCAAAATCGCAGGCGCATCGGCTGATGATCTGCGCCGCACTGGCTGACCGCGCAACGAAAATCGTCTGTGCAGAAACCTCTGCGGATATGGACGCGACCGCACGGGCACTGGCGGCATTGGGCGCGGATTTCTCCTATCTCAACGGTGCCTACACCGTCTATCCCATGGAGATGCCGCGCGGTGATGCCGTGCTGGACTGCGGCGAAAGCGGCTCGACCCTGCGTTTTTTACTTCCCGTGGTCGGCGCATTGGGTGTCAGCGCGACCTTCCTGCTCCACGGCAGACTGGCAGAGCGTCCGCTCTCCCCACTTTGGGAGGCAATGGAGGTGCATGGCTGCCGTCTCTCGCGCCCGACTGCGGACACCGTGCGCTGTGAGGGCAAGCTGCGCGGCGGTCACTGGAGGATCGCCGGAAATGTCTCCTCACAGTTCATCAGCGGGCTGCTTCTCGCACTGCCGCTGACGGGCGAAGAAGCCGATATTATGTTAACTACCCTGCTGGAATCCGCGGGATATGTCGACCTGACCGTGCAGGCATTATCGCAGTTCGGCATCCGCGTTGACCGCACCGAAAACGGCTGGCATATTGCGCAGGGACAGTCCTGCCGCTCCTGCGGAAAAGCCGCAGTCGAGGGTGACTGGTCCAATGCCGCTTTCTGGCTGTGTGCCGGCGCGATCTCCGATCCCGTCACGGTGGAAAACCTCTCGCTTTCCTCCGCGCAGGGTGACCGCGAAATTCTTGCCGTGCTAAAGCAATTCGGCGCGAAGGTGGAAGCACGCGGTGACAGCGTCACCGTTACGCCCGGCGACCTGCACGCGATCGAGCTGGATGCCCGGGACATCCCCGATCTGGTGCCGCCGATCGCGCTGGTCGCCGCCTGTGCGCAGGGAACAACACGAATTTTCGGCGCGGAGCGTTTGCGTCTGAAGGAAAGTGACCGTCTGCAAAGCATTGCAGATACCTTGAGTGCACTCGGCGCAAGCGTCGAAGTCACCGCGGATGGGCTGCTCATTTGCGGCAGTCGGCTGACCGGCGGCACAATGGACAGCCACAACGACCACCGCATCGCCATGATGGCGGCGATCGCCGCCTCGGCAAGCTCCCACCCGATCGTTCTGCGCGGCGCGGAGGCAGTGGACAAGTCTTATCCCCGCTTCTGGAAGGATTATAAGCTATTATCCGAAAGATGAGCTACCAAAGGAGGAATTTCCATGAGCAGTACATTCGGAACAGCTCTGCGGCTGATGATCTTCGGGCAGTCACACGCTCCTGCGATCGGTATGTGCATGGACGGCTTCCCTGCCGGTTTTGCACCCGATTTTGACGCGCTGAACGCCTTTCTTGCCCGACGCGCTCCGGGACAGGGAGACTATGCCACCGCACGCAGGGAAACCGACCTGCCGGAATTCCTCTCCGGCTTTGCAGACGGAAAAACCTGCGGCGCACCGATCGCGGCGGTCATCCGGAATTCGGATGTACACTCAAAAGATTATGTAAACCTCAGTGACATTCCCCGTCCCTCCCATGCGGACTGGACGGCGTATATGAAATACGGCACATCGGCAGACCGTTCGGGCGGCGGACATTTTTCCGGCCGCCTGACCGCGCCGATGTGCATTGCCGGCGGTCTGTGTCTGCAATGGCTCAATCAGCAGGGCATCCGCATCGGTGCGCACATTCAGCAAATCGGCACTGTCCGGGATGCCTCGTTTGACCCGATCGTGCCGGATTTCCCTGCGATCGAACCGCTGACGGTTTTTGACCGTGCCGCAGGAGAGCGCATGGCAGAGGAAATAGCGAAAGCAAAGGCAGACGGCGACAGCATTGGCGGCACGATCGAATGTGCCGTGACGGGACTGCCTGCGGGTCTCGGTGCGCCGATGTTCGACGGGATGGAAAACCGTCTGGCAAAAATTCTTTTCGGTATTCCCGCGATCAAGGGCGTGGAATTCGGCAGCGGTTTTTCCTGCGCCGAAATGCGCGGAAGTGCGCATAACGACCCATTTTATTACGATGAAAACGGCAATGTGCGTACGCGCACCAATCACGCAGGCGGTATCCTCGGCGGGATCACGACCTCCATGCCGCTGATCTTCCGTGTGGCGGTCAAACCCACGCCTTCCATCGCCAAAGCGCAGGAAAGCATCCGTTTTTCCGGCGGCAGTGCGCAGTTGGAGATTTGCGGAAGGCATGATCCCTGCATCGTACCGCGTGCCGTTCCCTGCGTAGAGGCGGCGGCAGCGATCGCCGTTCTCGATGCCATGCTGGAGGCAGACTAAATGGATTTGAACGATTACCGCGCACAGATCGACGCAGTCGATGATGAGATTGTCCGCCTGTTTGTGCAGCGGATGGAGCTTGCTTCGCAGATCGCCGCATACAAAAGAGCGCATGACCTGCCCATTTTGCAGCCTGCCCGGGAGCAGGAAAAGCTTGACACACTATCTGCGCAGGTAAAAGATGACCTGAAAGCCCCGCTTTGCAGGCTCTACACGCTGCTGTTCGAGCTGAGCCGCTCTTATCAGGCGTCCGGACTGCACTGCGGTCTGTTGGGTGAGCACCTCGGACACAGCTATTCACCGCAGCTGCACGCCATGCTCGGCAGCTACCGCTATGACTTGTACGAAATTGCGCCGGAAAACTTGGCGCAGTTCTTGCGCGGCGGCGGCTTTGACGCGCTGAATGTGACGATTCCCTATAAGCAGAGCGTTCTTCCCTACTGCACGGAGTTGTCCGAAACAGCGCGAAAGATCGGGAGCGTCAACACCCTCCTGCGCCGTGCAGACGGCACGCTTTACGGTGACAATACCGACTGTGACGGCTTTCTGTGGCTGCTCAAACGGAACGGCGGCATCTGTCCCGGCGAACACGCCATCGTGCTCGGTGACGGCGGTGCATCCAAGACCGTGCAGACGGTTTTGCGCAGTCTCGGTGCGGAGGTCACCGTGCTCTCGCGCAAAAGCGCAAACGGCTTTGACACGCTTGCACGATATGCCGATGCCGTTCTGCTCGTCAATGCCACGCCAGTGGGGATGTATCCCGATAACGGCAGACGCCTGGTCGATCTCTCTCTCCTGCCGATGTGCCGCTGTGTGCTTGACCTGATCTACAATCCTGCAAGGACACGCCTGCTTCTGGACGCGGAGGAACGCGGTATCTGCTGTGAAAACGGTCTTGCCATGCTGGTCGGACAGGCAAAACGCGCATCGGAGCTTTTCACCGGAACAACGATCCCCGACAGCCGGTGTGAGGAAATATTATGTAAACTAAACAGGCAGATGCAGAACCTCATTCTGATCGGTATGCCCGGGTGCGGAAAAAGCACCGTCGGCAAACTGCTGGCTGAGCGTCTGCACCGTCCTTTTTTTGACGCGGATACGGAGATCGAAAAAGAGCTCGGATGCAGCATTCCTGCCTTTTTCGCGCGGGAGGGCGAGGACGCTTTCCGCCGCGTGGAAACCGGAGTGTTGCAGCGGCTGTGCAAATGCTCCGGCTGTGTGATCGCAACCGGCGGCGGCTGTGTGACAAGGGAAGAAAACTATTCGCTGCTGCACCAGAACGGAAAAATCATCTGGCTGTGCCGACCGCTCGATGCTCTTCCGAAGGACGGCAGACCGATCAGTCAAAGCACCGACCTCGCGGGATTATTTGAAGTCCGTCAGCCGATGTACGAACGCTTCTGCGATGTTACAGTGGATAATCAAGGTACGCCGGAGGAAACGGTCGAAACGATCTTATGCGGAGGGAAAACACGATGAAGCTATTGATCCTCAACGGACCGAATCTGAATATGCTCGGCATCCGTGAGCCGGAGATTTACGGAAAGCAGTCCTACCGCGATTTGGAGGATTATATTCGCACAGAGGCGAAAGGACTGGGCTGTGAGGTCGAGATCCGGCAGAGCAACCATGAGGGAGATCTGGTAGACTGGATCCAGCAAGCATATGGCAAGTTTGACGGCATCGTCATCAATCCTGCCGCCTACACCCACACCTCCGTTGCCATTCTGGATGCGCTGAAGGCCGTCCGTCTGCCTGCGGTGGAGGTGCACCTTTCCGACATTGATACCCGCGAGCCGTTCCGGAGGATTTCTTACGCGGGTCTTGCCTGCCGGAAAACCTTTCAGGGACACGGCTTCGCAGGCTACCGAATGGCGATGGAGTTTCTGATCTCCGCAGTAAGGTAGTCGTTCGTCATTGCCGAATATTTGTTCGCAAAGTAATTTTATATGTCAGAAATATTCGTTTTGAGAGGATTTTCCGCAAAAATGAAACGCTCCGTTCTTGCAGGACGGAGCGTTCTATTGTATAATCCAATGTATAAGAGAAGACAAATTATTTGACATTTTCTTTCCTTTGTTTGTGCAGATACACGAAAAGAGGTCTTTTGCTATGGCAATATTTTTCCTGAACGGCACAGAGGTCACTGTTACAAAAAAGCAGAAGCTGCTTCGTTTCCTGCGTGATGAAATGCACATCACCTCTGCAAAGGACGGCTGCAGTGAGGGTGCCTGCGGTGCCTGCACCGTTCTGATCGACGGCGAACCCTGCCGTGCCTGTGTGCCCGACACAGAGCGTCTGGACGGCAAGCATGTGCTGACCGTGGAGGGGCTTTCCGACTTTGAAAAAGCGGCGTTTACCTATGCCTTTGGCGAAGCCGGGGCGGTGCAGTGCGGCTTCTGTATTCCGGGCATGGTGCTCTGCGCCAAGAGTCTGCTGGACAAGTGTCCCGATCCGACCGAGGAGCAGATCCGCTTTGCCATCCGCAACAACTACTGCCGCTGCACGGGCTATGTCAAGATCATTGCCGCCATCCGTCTGGCGGGTAAAATTCTGCGTGAAGGAAAAATTCCCCTGCCGTCCGTGACCGACTGGAAGATCGGCTCGCGCGTGCAGCGTCTGGATGTGGAGGAAAAGGTCCTCGGCTACGGCAAATACCCTGATGATTTCTACATGGACGGGATGTGCTATGCCTCCGCTGTCCGCAGTAAATATGCACGCGCCCGTGTCACCTCCATTGACGCAAGTCTGGCACTGAAAATTCCCGGCGTCATCGCCGTTCTGACGGCGCAGGACATCCCGGGCGAAATCAAGATCGGTCACATCAAGCACGACCAGTATACATTGATCCCCATCGGCGGCATGACGCATTATCTCGGTGATGCCATTGCGCTGGTCGTGGCGGAAAATCAGGATATTCTGGAAAAGGCAAAAAAGCTCATCAAGGTCGGCTATGAGGTACTGCCCCCGATTCACAGCATTGAGGAGGCATCCGCACCGAATGCGCCACTGGTCTTTGAGGAGGAAACCTCCAATGTGCAGGCATACCGCCATGTCAGCCGCGGCAATGCCGCTGAGGCAATCAAGCAGGCGAAGTTTGTCCTTTCGGAGCACTTTGAAACGCCCTGGACGGAGCACGCCTTTTTGGAGCCGGAATGTGCCGTTGCCTACATAGATAATGACGAGGATGTGATGATCATTTCCTCTGACCAGTCTGCGCATACCACCCTGCGTGAATGCAGGCTGATGCTCGGGACGGACAAGGTCAAGGTACAAAATGCACTCGTCGGCGGTGGCTTCGGCGGCAAGGAGGATATGTCCGTACAGCACCATGCGGCACTGGCTGCCTACTGCATCCGCCGTCCGGTCAAGGTGAAGCTGTCGCGTGCCGAGTCTCTGCTTGTGCATCCGAAGCGTCACCATTTCGAGATGGATTTCACCATGGGCTGCGACGAAAACGGCAAAATTCTCGGTGTCAAGGCGACCTGCAAATCCGATACCGGTGCCTTTGCATCTCTGGGCGCACCGGTGCTGGAACGCGCCTGTACCCATGCCGCAGGTCCGTATGCCTATGAAAACTTTGAAATCGAAGGCACTGCCTACTACACCAACAACCCGCCTGCCGGTGCATTCCGCGGCTTCGGCGTGACGCAGACCTGCTTTGCGACCGAAACCCTGCTCAATCAGATGGCGGATCTGGTCGGTATCTCCCCGTGGGAGATCCGTTACCGCAATGCCATCCGTCCGGGCGGCGTCCTGCCGAACGGTCAGATCGTTGACGAATCGACCGGTCTGGTGGAAACGCTGGAGGCGATCAAGCCGTACTATGATGCGGCAATTGCTGCAGGAAAGCCTGTGGGACTTGCCTGTGCGATGAAAAATGCCGGTGTCGGCGTCGGTCTGCCCGACTGGGGCCGCTGCAAGCTGATCGTCAAGGAGGATGGCAAACTCCATATCCATACCGGTGCCTCCTGCATCGGTCAGGGACTCGGCACCGTTCTGGTGCAGATGATCGTCACCGCGACTGATCTGAAGCGTGAGGATATCGTCTATGAGCGTCCCGACACATGGATTTCTCCCGATTCCGGCGATACCTCCGGCTCGCGCCAAACGCTCGTGACCGGTGAAGCCTGCCTGCGTGCCTGTAAGAAGCTCATGGAAGCAAAGGGTGACCGCCCGCTTGCACAGCTGGTCGGCGAGGAATTCTTCGGCGAATACTTCGCCAAGACCGATCCGCTCGGCGCGGACTTGCCGAATCCCATTTCCCATGTTGCCTACGGCTATGCAACACAGGTCTGTATTCTGGATAAAAAAACCGGTCTGGTGGATACGATCCTTGCCGCCCACGATGTCGGCAAGGCGATCAATCCGCTCTCCTGCGAAGGGCAGATCGAAGGCGGCGTGCTGATGGGCATGGGCTTTGCCCTGCGGGAGCAGTACCCCATTGACAGCAGCTGCAAGCCGATTGAAAAATTCGGGCAGCTCGGTTTGTTCCGTGCCCACGAAGCACCACCGACCATCAAGGCGATCGTGGTGGACAAGCCCGGTCTGGATGTCGCCTGCGGTGCCATCGGTATCGGCGAGATCACCTCGATCCCGACTGCCCCCGCCATTGCAGACGCCTATTTCCGTCTGGACCGCGAACGCCGTTTCAGCCTGCCGCTGACAAACACGCCCTATGTGCGCAAGTAAGAAAGGAAGGTTTTTATGATCGTCAAAAAAACATTCCCCTCCAAGGTCGCCTGCGTCCACTGTAACGGTGGCTGCCGCTCAAAGCAGTCTCCCGAGGGCTATGAGCTTTGTACCTACGGCTGCACCGGCTGCGGCACCTGCATCGACACCTGCCAATTCGGCGCGATCAGCCTGAATTCCTACGGCGTTGCCGAGGTCGACGAAAGCAAGTGTGTCGGCTGCGGAGCCTGCTATCTTGCCTGCCCGCAGCGTGTCATTCATCTGCGTGTTGAGGACAATCCCATCGTCGTCCTCTGCTCCAACAAGGATGCCCACTGCAAGGATGTCTGTGAGGTCAGCTGCATCGGCTGCGGTCTGTGCGAGAAGGTCTGCCCCGCCGGAGCAATCAAGGTCTCGGAAAACCGCGCCTTTATCTACTCCGACAAGTGTCTCTCCTGCGGTGCCTGCGCCATGGCATGTCCCCGCGATGTCATCCACGACAAGCGCGGCATTCTGACACATCGGATTTAAATAAAGCTTCAGCCTGCACGCCGGAATTTTCCGGGCACGCAGGCTGTTTTTTTCTTTTTTAGCATAAAAAATCATTTTTCCTCTTTCTTTTTTTTAATAGGTATGATAGAATAATAAATATCCTAATAAAAGGAGTATTATGAATATGAAACGATATAACAATCGCGTTTTATCCTTCATGATCGTTCTTGCTCTTGTTGTTTCGATGTTTAGCGGTCTGCTCACAGCCAGTGCAGCCAGCTACCCGACCTACAACAACGGCAGCGCAGGCGTGCTCTGCAAAGGTCTGTCTTCCTTCGCGAAGGCATACTATACAGGCAGCTACACCTACGCCAATCTTTCGGCGCAGACCGGCTCTACGCTGAAAAGCTCCATCAACACGCTGGTTACCAGAAACCGTCACACCGGCAGCTACAACGACCTGAAAACCGATTTTGCAAAATCGGATGCCGTGAACGGCAGCAGCTCGAAGCTCCGTCTGTTCTACTGCGGGCTGAGCGCGAACAGCGCGTGGAGCGGAGATACGAATTTTAACCGTGAGCATATGTGGCCGGATTCCAAGGGCGGCAGTGCTGCAGAGGGTGATCTTCACTCCATGCGTCCCACGGACAAGAATCTGAATTCTTCCCGCGGCAATCTGCCCTACGGTAATGTCAGCGACCACAGCAGTACTGCAAAGTACGCGGCAGACAACCATAATAAGGCGCTCGGCGGTTACGCCGGCGGCGGTTACTTTGAGCCGCTCGATACTGTCAAGGGCGATGTTGCCCGGGCAATGCTTTACGATTATTGTACATACAGTGCATTGAACAATCTCTCGACTGTCTTCCAGAGCACGGATGTTCTTCTGAGCTGGAACAAGCTCGATCCTGTCGACGAATTTGAAATGTCCCGCAATGATGTCATTGAAGGCATTCAGGGCTGCCGTAATCCCTTCGTCGATTACCCGGAGCTGGCTTATAATCTTTTCAGCAAGCCCGTACCTTCCGGTATGACAACCCCGTCCAACCCGAACGGCACCGATGTTCCGCCTACTACACCGACAAACCCCACTGAGCCGACTGTTCCCGTGAGCGGCACAGAGTACACGCTTGCCACTTCTCTGAAGGCGGGCGATGAGGTCATCATCGTCAATGCTGCCAACAGCCTTGCACTTGGCGGCGAATACGGCAGCAGCTTCTATAACCCCGGTGTTGCAGTCAGCCCCGCAAACGGCAAGCTTGTCACAGACGATACTACCATCGTCTGGACTGTCGGCAAGAGCGGCGACAATTACACCTTCTCCTACAACGGTCAAAAGATCGGTATGCAGGATACCTATTCCTCCATGCCTCTTGGCGCACCGAATGATGCATGGACGATCGAAGCTGCAAAGACAGCGAACGCATTCTATATCAAGAATGTTGCCCGCAACCTGTTCATGGAGTGGTATGCAGAAAAGGGATACTGGTCTGCATATAAGGACAACAGCAACGAAGCACTGTTTGCCGTTAACTTCTATGTCAAGAGCGGCAGTGTCACGCCAACCACGCCGACCACTCCCACCGAGCCGATTGAGCCGACCGAGCCGACGACCCCGACCATTCCGACCACTCCGACCACTCCCGTGAGCGGCAACGAGTACACGCTTGCCACTTCTCTGAAGGCGGGCGATGAGGTCATCATCGTCAATGCTGCCAACAGCCTTGCACTTGGCGGCGAATACGGCAGCAGCTTCTATAACCCCGGTGTTGCAGTCAGCCCCG
>PITX01000187.1 GCA_017577345.1 Clostridiales bacterium | reverse complement strand
GCTTTATAACAGCGTGGACAATATCCGCGAGGAAAAGGGCAAGAGCGTTGACGAGCTCTTCCGGGAGGTATTTAAATGTTAAGAAAACTTATCAAGCACGAATTCCGTGCCACGGCGCGCATTATGTGGCCGATTTTCGGCGGTATGCTGGCACTCACGATCCTCATGCGCTTTGGAGCCATGCTCATCCTTGAACGGAATGACAACTTTTTCCTTAACGGAATCAGCATATTGACTGTGATGCTGTTTTTCGCGGGACTGTTTGCCCTTGCATTTGCCCCGCTGGTCGTCAGCGGCAGCCGATTTAAGTCAAGTGTCCTCGGCAACGAGGGCTATCTTACCATGACGCTTCCGGTCAGCACCAATCAGACGCTTGTCTCCAAGCTTATCACCAATGCGGTTTGGTATGCCGCTACTGCCATTGTGTTTGCGCTGATCCTGGCGGTCCTGAGTGCGGAATTTGTTAACATGGGGGATATCGGAGAGATTATCGGCAACCTCATCCGCGGCCTGCGACACCTGAAGGGAGCCGAGATCGGTCATATTGCCCTGATTCTTTTTGAACTGCTTCTGGATGCTGTTGCCTCGGTTACACTCGGGACGGTGCTTGTCTACGCTGCTTATGCCATGGGCTTCAGCGCCAACAAGCACAAGTCTCTCTGGACGGTGCTCTTGATCTACGTTTTCTTCCATATCGTGAGCAATGCGTGGATCGCGGTGCTGTTCTTCTTCGGAGAAAAAGCGGATTATTGGGTGGACTTTATGAGTGGCGCACAGGGCGTGGAGACCATACTCGCTGCTGCTCTGCTGGCTACGCTGGCGCTTGCGGCAGTGTTCTATGCCGTTACGCACTATTTCCTCACCCACAAGTTAAACCTTGAATAAGGAATAAGAAAAGCGAACAAGGAAGCGGTCGAAAAGACTGCTTCCTTTTGTAAATTTTCGGTAACAAACCGTGCCATGCGCTTGTTTTTTTGTTGTGCTGCATGGTATGATGTGGGCGTAAAAAGGGAAACTACCTTTTGAAAGGAAGAAAAAACGATGGAATTTAAATTTAACGGCGCGGACGCAGAGGGCTTCAAAGTCGATTTTAATGCTGCCCCCAAGCGTGAGCGCAAACCGAGAAAGCCGATTGGCAGCAAAAGCAAGCGCATTGCGATCAATACGCTGGTGACGCTTCTGTTCGGTGCGATCTACTTCTATGTCCAGCTGCCTGCAGTCAACCTGCACGCCGAGGAGTTTTACGGCTTCGTGTTTCTCCTGTGCGCGGTGTACTGCGTCTGTGCGCTGATCACCTCCGGCTTCCAGGGGGAAGGCGTTAAGGGCTACTTCAGCTTTGTGAAAAAGCAGTGTACGGTCCCGTTCTTCCTGAGTGCGGCACTGATCGTCACGGCAGTTGTCGGCGGAATTACCGGCTGGGTCGTGCTTCGTGCAAACGATTATCAGGCACTGCTGACGGTTACGCCGGCGAGCTTCACCGAGGAGATCGACGAGGTCTCCTATGACCAGATCCCCATGCTCGATAAGAACAGCGCGGAAAAACTCGGCGACCGTAAGCTCGGCGAGCTTGCCGATATGGTGTCTCAGTTCGAGGTTGCCGAGGACTACTCCCAGATCAACTATCATGGGCGTCCCGTGCGCGTCACGCCGCTGCGCTACGGCGACATCATCAAGTGGTTTAACAACCGTTCCGAGGGCCTGCCTGCCTATCTTATCATTGATATGGTGACGCAGAATGTCGAGGTCGTGCGCTTGGAGGACGGCATGAAGTATACCACCGCCGAGCATTTCTCCCGCAATCTTTACCGTCATCTGCGCTTCCGGTATCCCACAATGATGTTTGAGCAGCCGATTTTTGAAATCGACGAGGACGGAACGCCTTATTGGGTGTGCGCGAAGAAGGAAAAGACCATCGGCCTGTTCGGCGGTGTGAATAATAACGGTGCGGTGCTTGTCAATGCACTTACCGGTGAGAGCGAGTATTTTGAGCAGCCGCCTGCCTGGGTGGATCATGTGTACTCTGCCGAGCTGATTCTTCAGCAGTATGACTATTACGGTATGTACCACAACGGCTTCTGGAACTCCATCTTCGGTCAGCGTGATGTGACCGTTACCACCGAGGGCTACAACTATATTGCTGTCGGAGATGATGTGTATCTCTACACCGGTATTACCTCTGTTGTCAGTGATGAATCCAACATCGGCTTTATCCTCTCCAACCAGCGCACCAAGCAGACGAGCTTTTACTCCGTTGCCGGTGCCGAGGAGTACAGTGCCATGGATTCTGCCGAAGGTCAGGTGCAGCATCTGCACTATCAGGCAACGTTCCCGCTGCTGCTGAATATCGCCGAACAGCCGACCTACTTCATGGCACTTAAGGACGCTGCCCAGCTCGTTAAAATGTATGCCATGGTCAATGTTTCGCAGTACCAGATCGTCGCCACCGGCGCGAGTGTTGCCGAGTGCGAGAGCAACTACCGCAATATGCTTGTTCAGAACGGCCTGACCGATGTGGAGCAGATCGACATTGAGCGGCCCTCCGAACGACACGAGCTTACGGGCACGATTGCCGAGATCAGAAGTGCAGTCGTGAACGGCAACACGCAGTATTTCCTCCGCTTTGCAGGGAAGGACAGCTTCTCCGTCCGTGCCTCTGCCGACCGTATCGCATATGCACCGCTGCTGAATGTCGGCGACAGTGTGACTGTCTGGTATGAGGATACCGATGTGGGACAGTACTGGATCGATGCATGGGACATTGAGATCCACAGTGCTGCTGCATCGGGACAGTAAAAGGGGAGAGCGGATATGGACAGCAGGATCCATTTTGAATGTGATTACACCGAAGGCGCGCATGAGAAAATCATGTCGCGCCTTCTGGCAACCGGATGGGAATAAACTGCCGGTCATGGCGGAGATACGTATTGCGGGCAGCTTGTCTGCCTGCACCGATGCCGCGTGCACGGGAAATCGTAAAATGTGAAAGAACTACTGCAAAAGCTGGAGAAACTGTGAAAGATATCTTGCAAAAATATTAATACGCTTTATCAAAAATCAGAAACTTTTCTGGACGATTTCTGCGATATGCACAAAAAAAGAAAATGAATTTCTAACACGGTGTCAATGCTGATTTTGCCGGAAAACTCTTGTGAAAACTGGTTATTGGTGATAAACTTGTGGACAAGATGGCTGAACCATCAAAACCCTTCCTGAAG
>PITX01000186.1 GCA_017577345.1 Clostridiales bacterium | reverse complement strand
CCTGTGGGAAGATGATGCGGACAGGATCGCGTGATTACGGGGCGGCATCACAGCACCTCCGCATCTTTGAGCAGGGCGGCGTAACAGCCGGGGTCCACGGCACTCAGCTTGTCGGCACCGTACTTTGAAATCAGCGACTTCACTTCAGCGTTCTTTCCGGACGCCGACTTTGCCGCCAGCACAGCGCGTACTTCTTCCAGCGTGACCGTCTTTTCCGGCTGCTCGGCCTTCGCGGGTGCCTCTTCCTTCGTTTCCTCAGCGGGAGTAGGAATAAGCATATTTTCCGCGAAATGCCGCACACTCTTTGCCAGCAGGGCCATATTGTCTGCGATTTGCAGGATCATTTCCTGATTGGTCATAGCGATTTTCTCCTTTCTGCATCTTGGCGATATTGTTTGCGAGCCTGCGGGATACCGTGGATATGCTCATCAGGATCTCAACAACCGCGGCATCCTTTTCCGCAGGGCTCATGTTGACGGGTCTCTTCATGCCGGTCACCTCCTTCCGGGGCGATTGGGTGTCTTGCGCTGCCCCTTACATCCCTCACTGGAGGTGACCGGCCGGTTTGAACGAAGAAATCAAAATGTTTTTTACAGATGCTTTTTCATCCGCTCTTGCAGGGCCTGAAATGCTTTTTTCTTACGGTAATTCACCGTCGATTGCGTTGGTGCTCCGGTGATGGTCGCAATCTCGCGTTCACTCTTTCCGTCCAAGGTGAGCTCCACAATTTGGCGCATATCCGGGTCCAGTTCATTCAGTTCCGCAAACAGGGCATCCAGAAGCTGCTTATCCGCTACGATTTCTTCGATAGAAGGCGTATCGTCCGAAATTGTATCGCCAAGGGTAATGGGATCGCTGTCACTGCCGGGGTTGGTGATGGCATCAAGAGAAAGAAACTCGTTTCCGCAGTGAAACGGGCAGGTCAGGCAGTCCATGTCACAGGTCAGCCAGCACCGAGGCGGGCAGTTACAGCATTTGTGTTCCTGCATCCGGCGTCGATACGCGTTGATGTCGCGGTAATAGTCTTGAAATTCCTGCTCGGAAACCGGGACCTGCTGACGGGTAGAACGAATGTAGATATAGCGATTTTTCATTTGTTTTCCTCCTGTGGTTGTCGTTGATTTACGGTTGCTACAACGGCAACTTGGGAGGAGAACGGGTGCGATGAAAGAACATAAAAAGCAGCCCTCCGAATGCTGATGCAAAACGGAGAGCTGCTTTGAGTATGGCAAAAGCACAGACCTCGAAGTAGAATCTCCGTTTCAGGTCTGCATCCGCCTCGTTAGCTCGAAGGGCTGCATATAGGAACGCTTCACAGGGCTAATCCCGAAAGGCCAATGGCCATAGCCGTTTCGGCGAGTGAAGCGCAGGTATCAGGGTCAGTCGTTGATGATCTGTTGGAGATCAGCAAACACTTCGGAATAGTAGCAAGGGCTCAGATCGTACAGGTTCCGAGCATCATAGCGCCGGAATACAGACTTGACGATCTCGGTTCCTGCTTTCGCCGTCGCTTCAGCAACAGCGTTTTCGATGTTGATTCTCCAACACTTCTTCTCTTTCTGGTTCATTGGCACACCACCTTCTCTGAAAGTTGATGGTGCATTAACGCGTATTTGCACCTGTTAACATGGATTGAAAACCTCACAGATTGATTTTTGCCCGTAAAAGTGCTATAATGAATATATAACCCTTTGGAGCTCAACCTCATTGCTTCCCAACTCACACCTATATTGTACTGGAGCTTTCTTGGAACCCCTATGGGCGTATCTTGGAATCCTTGGAACGTATCTTGGAAAGGTGGAAAAACTGTCGTGACGCTGGGTGAACTGATCGAAGCCATTAAGATTGGAAACGGAAAGCTTGGAAAAAGTGCAGTCATCCGGAAAATAGCGACTGTAGCCGGTGCCACTCTTTATGTCGGAGATAGCACTCTTCAAAAAGCCTGTAACGGAAACGGGATTCTTCAAAGCGATGTCAAAGCAAGCATAATGACAAATTGGAATGTGAGAGAAAAAGATGTGCTTGCTTATATCGATTGCCTTATCAAAGACATCGGACAAACTGCAATGAAGCTGGGTATTCCGCATGCGGATGAATACAATAAAGAGCTGCTCTGTAAAGCTGTGAGATACCAGTTTGCAGCATTTTTCGACGATGCTGCCGGAATTGATGTCGATAATCATATTCCCGATCTATATCAGAAATTATTGGATGACCCGAATGCGATACCAGTAGTTGGCACAACACTGTATCCTGGCGACGCTGCTTATGACTATTCAAAATGCAAGCGCTATGAAATGGACGTGTACGGAACACTTCACTACGAAATGGAACTGCAGAATACAGGTAAAATCCCGTGGGTAAACCGGACGATGGTATATGTGGATGAGGGCGCAAAAGTACGTCCGAGCATCGATAGAATACCGATCCCGGAAAAGCATCCGAACGGCATTGTAAAGCTGCATTTCGATTTGATTGGTCGTGGTGCGGAAGGCACTTCATATATCCGCTGGAAAATGGTTGATGCAAACGGCGAGGATTGCTTTCCAAATGAGCCGAACAAATTTCATGTGGAAATCATAACGACATTTACCCCAAAAGACTGACGGAGGTGGGTACACTATGGAGCCAACAACGATTGAAAAATGGTCAACACTGAAAGAGGTTCAAGAATACTTGGGCGTCGGCAGAGAATCCATCCTTCAGTGGATAGCCAAAAGAGGCATGCCTGCTTACAAGGTTGGTCGCCTTTGGAAGTTTAAGCTATCTGAAGTCGATGAATGGATACGTTCCGGCGGTGCGGCGGATCGCAGCGATGACGAAAATAATGACGCACAATGACAAAAGAAAAAGTGTGCCAGCAAAGCACACTTTGTAAGGAGGAACACCTATGGCTGCGATTAACGATTTGATTGCTCAGGTTGATAACCCGGAGCTTCGTGCCCGCCTTGAGCAGGAAGTTGCCCGTTTAAATAAGCAAAAGAAATTCGGCCTTGTTTTTGAAGAACATATGCCGGAATGTACACCCCTCTATGATATGCCTGTCCGTCTGGGCAGTCATGTTGCGCTGCGGGCACAAAAAGATATTCAAAAGGTCTATACCGTTGCGGCAATCAATGAAGAAAAGGCGTTTTGCATTTGCGAAACTGATAAGGAACAGGCCGAGTTTGCTCTTTCTGATCTCGTAGTCGTGGCACAGTTTGGTGAGCTCATCTATCCGTATTTGAAACCGCTGGATAC
>PITX01000185.1 GCA_017577345.1 Clostridiales bacterium | reverse complement strand
CCACATAACGGTCACTCTCCAAGTACCCCTCGCCGCCTCTGCGGCAGCCGAGTACCCTCGCAATTTCGCGTCCGACGGATGGCTTCTCCGCCAATACCAATGATTTTCCCATCAGTCGATCACCCGAATTGCCGTAATGACCGGCTGTTCCGCCGGCAGAATCGTACCGTTGTTGTCGATCGGCTTCGCCGCGGTGCAGACCGCATCGACCACATCCATACCGTCCGTCACATAGCCGAAGCAGGCATACTGCCCGTCGAGGAAGGTCGAATCCTGATGAACGATAAAGAACTGGGAGCTTGCGCTGTCCATACTGATACTGTTGCGTGCCATGGAGATCGCGCCGCGCTTATGGGATAAGGGATTATCGACGCCATTGGCGGAGAACTCGCCCTTGATGGTTTCACACGATCTGCCCAAGCTGTCGCCGTTGCCGCCCTGCATCATAAAGCCCTCCATAATGCGGTGGAAGGTCAGACCGTCATAGAAGCCCTCGTTCGCCAGCTTGATAAAATTGTTGACCGTGATCGGCGCGGCAGCAGCATCCAGCTCCACCGTTATTGTGCCGTAATCGGCAATTTCGATCTCGCAGTGATGGGTTTCGCCCGTCAGTGCCGCTGTGCTTTCCGTACCCGGAGCCTCCGCAGGCTGTCTGCCGCCGACAATCAAAATGAACGACACTGCGGCAGCAATAACGCAGACTGCCGCGATACCGCCGATGATCCACGGCAGCTTGCTGACGCTCTTCTTCTTTGCGGCACGGAGCTTATCCCGGTCGCAGACACTGCAATATTTGTTGTTGCCCAGCGGTCGTCCGCATTTTTTACATTTTTTCATTTCGTTTCTTCCTCCGATAAGGTTTTTTCGATCGTGCCGCCGCCGATGATAAGGCTGCCGTCATAGAATGCCGCCGTCTGACCGGGCGTTACCGCACGCTGCGGCGTGTCGAACAGTAGCTCACAGCCGTCCTCCAGCGGTGTCAGCAGAGCGGGAGCAGATTTTGTCGTATAGCGAAGCTTTGCCTGTACGCGCATCGGACGCTCCGGTCTGTCAAACGGAATATATTTGACATTACGGACAAGCACTCTGTCAGAATAGAGCTGCTCCTCCGCGCCGAGTATGACATCCGTACCACGCTTGCCGAGTACATAGGTGCGCTCGCCAAGGGCGATGCCCAGACCGCGCCGCTGTCCGGTGGTATATGCTTCCATGCCCCTGTGCGCTGCCAGCACCGTGCCGTCCTGCGTGATATAATTTCCCTTTTGCGGCACCAGTCCGTGCGCCGTCAGATAGCCCATATAGTCGCCGTTCGGCACAAAGCAGATGTCCTGCGAATCGTGCTTCCCTGCAAGCTTCAGACCTGCCTGCTCCGCCAAAGCACGCACCTCATCCTTGTTCTGCACATCACCGAGTGGAAACAGTGTGTGTGCAAGCTGATACTGGCTCAAGGTGCAGAGCATATAGGTCTGATCCTTGGCGCGGTCATCCGCGGCAGAAAGCAGGAAGCGTCCGTCCTGCTCGAAAATTTTCGCATAGTGCCCCGTGGCGATCGCGTCATAGCCGAGTGCCAGTGCTTTCTCCAGAAAAATCCCGAATTTCATCGTCCGGTTGCAGACAATGCAGGGATTGGGTGTCCCGCCGCGGCGGTAAACCTCCGCAAAGGGCGCAATGACATTTTTTCTGAATTCTTCCCGCAGATCAAACTGATAAAACGGAATACCGAGCTGCTTCGCGGCAAGCCGTGCATCCTTTACTTCCGTCTCTCCTCCGTCACGAAGAAGCATCGTTGCCCCCGCGACCTCGTATCCCCGCTGCCGCAGTAAAATGCAGGCACAGGCACTGTCCACGCCGCCCGATAGAGCGACAAGTACTTTTTTCATGGTATCACATCCTTCTTACAGAATACCGCATTGCCGAAAAAAATGCAAGTATGCGGTTGACCTGCGTGTGAATTGTGTTAGAATATGGATGTATATTTACTGTTGAAAAGAGGGTATTTATGCTGAATTTCCGTAAGATCGCATTGGAAGATCGGGAGTTGATCCATCGCAATCTATTTACTGCCGACGAACGCGGCTGTGAGTATTCCTTCGTGAATTTGTTCTGCTGGGCAGACCAATATGTTGCGCTTTTCGGAGCAACTCCGGTGTTTCTCTGCCGCTACGGCAGATGGTATACCTACCTTCTTCCCCAGTGTGAACATCCGAAGGATGCGATTGATGCGCTCCGTGCCGATGCACACGAACGCGGTATCCGCTTCCGATTATTCGGCATCGTTCCGGCAGAAGCGGAACGCTTGGACGCTCTGTATCCGCAGACTTTTCTTTCCCGCTCGATCCGCGACAGCTTTGACTATATATATGACATTGAGCGTCTTTGCACTCTGCGCGGCAGGAAGCTGCAGGCAAAGCGCAATCACTGCAACCATTTTGAGCAGACTTATCCGAATTTCCGTGTGCTTCCGCTGACGAAGGAGAACCTTCCGCGCTGCATGGACTTTACGCAGCAGTGGTATGACGAGCACGATTCCGCCCATCCCTATTCCGACATTGGAGAGGAGAAGGCTGCCATAGGAAAGGCTTTTCAGTATTTTGAAGAGTTGCAGATGATGGGCATCGCGATTGAAACGACAGATGGCATTGTTGCCTTTTCGATGGGAAACCGCACCCATAGAGATACCTTTGATGTAAATTTTGAAAAAGCCCGCATGGATATCGGCGGTGCCTATCCGATCGTCAATCGCGAATTTGCCCGTCTGATCCACAGCCGCTATCCCGAGGTAAAATACCTCAATCGGGAGGACGACATGGGAATTGAGGGGCTTCGGCGTGCAAAGGAAAGCTACTGTCCCGATCTTCTTCTGGAAAAGCTCGTTTTGGAGGAGCGAAAATGATCTCGTATGAACAAGTTGCAAGGCCGGATATACTGACGCCCCTGTGGCAGAAATGCTTTGATGACAGCGCGGCAGAAATACAGACCTTCTGGCATTTTGCAGAGAGACAGGTGTCGGCATTTGCCGCCCTCGACGGCAAAACACCCGTCTCTATGCTCTGTGCGCTGCCGACCACGCTGATCGACGACTGCGGAGAAGCTCTGCACGCTGCCTATTTCTACGCCGTCTGCACCGCGCCGGAATACCGGAAGCAGGGTCTTTGCAGTGAACTGATTGCTTATGCAGAACGCGCTTTGCGCGGTTTTGACGCATATATCCTCGTCCCGGACGGAGAGAAGCTGTTTTGGTTTTACAAAAAGCTCGGCTATCAGACCGCGTTCTATCACAG
>PITX01000184.1 GCA_017577345.1 Clostridiales bacterium | reverse complement strand
TATTAACACAGTCAAATGGACAGAAAGTTATTCCAAATCACGTTTTGTATGGGTATGGAGGAGATGCCTATGTAATTGTAAAAGATCAGGCAGCTCTTCAAAACGAGTATGAAGAAAAAGGTGTCAATATCATTCAGCGGCTTCATAAGACAGATTATCACAATCAGGAATTCGTCATTGAAGACATTGATGGGCGTTGGATTTATTTCGGAATAAAAGAAGAGTAACACAAAGACATACGATATCGTAAATGGAAGAATGCCCTGCGTAATTGCCGTTGTTGATAATCAGAAATAAACAATAAAGATGCTTTGAAAAGGAGAAACGATATGAAGACTATAAGCACTTTGGAAAAAATCAATCATCTGCTAACGGAACAGTTTGCGATTGACTATGGATGTACAGTTGAGGATTTTTGCAGCAAAGAAACCCTGGTCACAGAACTGCGCCCCAATGATCGGGCACGAAAGCGTGAGGAATTGGGTGTTTTGTCCATGCTGTCCTTTCACGGAAAGCTGGTGATTGCCGCCGCACCGGAGCTTATGGATTGGAGCAGATCCATTTTGGCGAAGCATTGCAGCGCAGAATGGTGCTTTGAAGCAGGTACGCTTATCAGCATTGATCGCGAATTACAGGAATTTGGCTATGAGATTGATCAGGCGCACTTGTTCTTTACACCCAGATTCTCGGTTCCCGCGCCGGTACACCCGGTACGATTCCTGCACAGTGCGGAAATAGCAGAGCTTGAAGATGACGAACGCATTGATGAAGCCTTTCTGTTTGAAGACTATATTGAAGATGTTCTGGGTACCGCGATCTATGATGATGCAGAAACGCTACTGGCTGTAGCGGGCGCAACGGCAAACAGCGAACGGATGTGGGAAATGGGCTTCAATTCCTTTGTCGAGGGCAAAGGCTATGCTGTTTCAGTCTTGTCTGCCCTCACACAGGAGATTCTGAATCAGGAAAAAGTTCCTTACTCGGGCACGGCGCTCTCTCATACAGCGTCCCAGAATGTATCTCTGCGGGCAGGTCTTGTTCCGACTTTTTGCGAGTTAACAACAAAAAAATCGACCTGATCCGCTTATGTCAACAGGGACGGTTCTCGGTGACACATACGGCAGATCGAACGGCTTACCGGCATCCATCGCGGCATGATTCAGAAAACGAAATGTTGTCAGCAGAAACCGTCCCTGTGAACCCCCCTCTTACTAACGACATTCGGGGCATTGCCTTGGCCTGCTGCGAAGCAGTTTGCCAGATGCTTCGCAGTGAGATCCTTTGAAAGCGAAGTTTTCGCTTCGAAAAAGACAGAATACGCCATGCGGCGCGAGAAAGGATGAAATTATGACGTTTTGCGGATTAGACTGCTGCAAGGATTGCGGCAAGCGGAAAGAATGCGGCGGCTGTGAAGCCTGCGGGGGACACCCGCTCGGCGGGAGCTGCATCGCGGCGAAAACGATTTTAGCCGAGGGGAAAGAGGGCTTTGCCGCCCTGCAGGAAACACTGCTTCGGGAAATCAACGGCTTGGGTATCTCCGGGCTGAAAACGGATCGTCTGAATCTGCTGCCAGGATATTATGTAAACTTAGAATATCCGTTTGCCAACGGTACATCGGTACAATTCCTGAACGACGGCGACATCTACCTCGGCACACAGGTGGAGCGAGAAAACAGCGAACGCTGCTACGGTGTTGTGGCAGATCGGGACTTCATTCTCGTCTGCGAATACGGCTGCAACGGCGCAGACCCGCTGCTTTTGCTGTACCGGAAGAGAAATCTTTCATAAGAGGACGGAAAGACGCAAAGGTGAGAATACAGATCAGAAAAGCAAAATACGGAGAATTGGACATCATCATGGGAATCCACTCCGATGCAAAGCGTTTTATGGAAGCGCATGGCAATCGGGATCAGTGGACCGGGGATGATACCATATCGCGCGGAAAAATCGAAGCAATGCTTGCAAAGGGGCAGCTCTTTGTGGGAGAAGAAAACGGAACGATCCACTTCGTTTTTGCATACATTCAGGGCGAGGATCCCACCTATCAGGTCATTACGGATGGCTCGTGGCTCAACGATGCACCGTATGGAACCGTTCACCGGCTTGCAAGTGCCGGAACTGTCAAAGGCGTTGTCAGAACGGTCGCAGACTGGGCACTTGCGCGCAATCCGAATCTGCGAATTGATACGCACCATGACAACACCGTGATGCAGAACGCGCTTGCCAATGTCGGCTTTCACCGCTGCGGGATCATCTATCTTGAAAACGGCGATCCGAGGATCGCTTATCAAAAAGTGAAATGATGTTTCGGAAAAAAGAAGGTTTGAATTGTGCAGAACAGCAGTATTGACAAAGGAACGGCGTTTGACTGGGGCAGGACTTCGGAAGACTATGCAAAATACAGAGATATTTATCCGGAAATCTTTTACCAAAAGATTTTAGCGCAAGGGGTCGGAACGAGAGGACAGAAAAATCTGGACATCGGAACGGGGACCGGCGTGCTGCCGCGAAATATGTACCGTTACGGCGCAAAATGGATCGGCACGGACATTGCGGAGAATCAAATCACGCAGGCGAAAGCCCTTGCCGAAAAGGGTCAGATGAAGATTGATTTTTACACCTGTCCGGCAGAGGAGATCGACTATCCGGCGCATAGCTTTGATGCGATCACCGCCTGCCAGTGCATCTGGTATCTGAACCACGAAATTACGGCACCGTGGTTTGCAGAGAGATTGAAGCCCGGCGGAAAAGTTCTGATTCTGTATATGGGATGGCTGCCGTTTGAGGATAAAATTGCCGGGAAAAGCGAAGAAATCATCTTAAAATACAATCCCTCGTGGACAGGCTGCGGCGATACCAGAAAGCATGTGTGCGTACCGGAGGAATACCTGAAATACTTTGATATCACCCTGCAGGAGGAAACGGATGTTTTTGTTCCTTTCACGAAAGAAGCATGGCACGGAAGGATGCGGGCCTGCAGAGGGGTCGGTGCGTCCATGCCGGAGGCTGTTCTGGAAAAATGGGAAAAGGAACACCGACGGATGTTAGAGGAAAATGCGCAGGAAACCTTTGAGGTGCTGCACTATATTTCGATTGCGGAACTGACCCTGCGGTAGTTTTTAAAGCGTGAGAGGTAAGGAGAAACACGACATGCTGAGATTGGAAAAGATCGTTGCAAAAAATGTGTGGGACATCATAAAGCTTCGTGTGAATAAAGAGCAGGAGGATTTTGTCGCGCCGAATGATTTAAGTCTTGTGGAAGCCTATGTTGCGGTTACAAAC
>PITX01000183.1 GCA_017577345.1 Clostridiales bacterium | reverse complement strand
CGCCGGCAAAAATCTATCCTGTCAAACGGGGCTTTGAGGCAGGAAAGCTGATGCTGCGGGGAAAAGCATATATGGCGATCACCTGCTTTATGGGAAGTCTTGCCGCCGTTATTGCGGTGCGTCAGTTTTCTGTCGGGACGGTGCTGTTTGCGATCGGTGGTATCCTGTTTCCCTTTAGTGACACGATTCTTTCTGCCTACAGCTTCGGCAAAAACCGCCGTTTTTTGCAGAGTATGCTCCTGCATATTACCTATTATCTGGCGCAATGCTTGATCGCGGCGGCAATTTGGTTTTTCTGAGTGATTTTTATCAATAGGAGGCAATGAAAATGCTGCCTTTTGAAAATGATTATAATGTCGGTGCTCATCCGAAGCTTCTTGCGCGTCTGACAGAAACGAATTTGGAGGCGCAGACGGGCTACGGACTGGACGCATTCTGCGCGGCGGCAAAGGAAAAAATCAAGGCGGCATGTGACTGCCCGAATGCGGAAATTTTCTTTCTGACCGGCGGAACGCAGACCAATCAGGTGGTCATTGACGCCCTCCTGCAAAGCTATGAGGGCGTGGTTGGTGCAAAGACCTCCCATATCGCGCTGCACGAGGCAGGGGCGATCGAATTCACGGGGCATAAGGTATTAGAGCTTCCGTCGCACGACGGAAAGCTGTGTGCATCGGAGCTGAAAGCGATGATGGAGACCTTCTTCGGCGATGACAGCCGGGAGCATATGGTTTGTCCGGGTATGGTGTATCTCTCCTTCCCGACAGAGCTTGGGACGCTCTACAGCAAGGCAGAGCTGACGGAGCTTTATTCCCTCTGCCGTGAATACAGCCTGCCGCTTTTCATTGACGGCGCGCGCCTCGGCTATGGGCTGATGAGCAGACAGTGCGACCTGACGCTTCCGGAGCTTGCGCAGCTCTGTGATGTCTTCTACATTGGCGGAACGAAGGTCGGCGCATTGTGCGGAAAGGCAGTCGTTTTCCCTAAGGGGAATATGCCGAAGAGTTTTCTGACGAGAGCCAAACAGCATGGCGCACTGAGATTTGATTTGTCAAGGATAGATTCTGCAAATCAGCATAAAAACGTTTAAGGGCGGCAGATTGATATCTGCCGCCCTTAGAAGAATATACGGAGAAAGGGTGTGTGTCAATGCTTTTCAGGTCACCCGTTTTGCCACAACTACGAACCTGCCGTTTGCGGTATGGTAATTGCAGGTGGACAGTACCAGCAGCTCATCGCCATATTCGGCGGTGATCCCGGTATCGTAGAGTGCAGCGGCTTTGACCTGCTGAACATATTCGCCAAATATAGCCTCATCGGAGAGGTCGAAGTACTCATAATATCGGAATACTCCCTGCTCGTTTTTGTCGTAGATCCGGCTGAGGAACGCCGCTATTACTATATATTCGCGCTGCTCATACAGGGTGTCCAAGCGGATCACTGGGTGATCTTCCCAAAAATCTTTATTGGCGTACCTGGGAAGCTGCCCGAACATTGTCTCATTCTTCATGTGGTGGCCGTAGATCAAATAATAGTTCCCATCGGCGGCGCAATTTCCATCCAAAAACGGGACTCCGCTGCCGGAATAGGAACCGTCAAAAGCGCGGCGCAGATAATATTCCGTCTCGTCTGGCGTATACATCACCGGGTAATCAATCTCCGTGCCCTCGATGGATAACCAACCGAAGAAATCATGGTTCATCTCAACGAGGGGTGCGTATTGGGGAAGCGGAAACGGTTCGGTTTTTAGATCCGGCTCTGTCAATTCCGTTTCAACCGGAAGATCATTGCTCATAACCTCGTCACTTGTACTGCCTATAGTCTCCTGTGCCGAGTGAATGGATTGCGGTGCCGGTGTTGTACTGTTCTCCGCCACTATATCGTATAACTTCTTAAAGGCTGCCTGTTCCCGCTCCTCGCTTATGGATCCAATAATTACCTTGTAGGCAGAGAAGCAAAAGAGCAATGCCAGCAAAACGCCGATCACAAGCCTGATCCTGCTGTGACTGCTCGCTTTTTCCCTTGGTTTGTCAAAAGAAAAATGAGGTGGCTGCATCATGCGGTCACCTCACTTTCCCTTTAACTGAATTCTTAGTTTCTTACTTTCCTTTTTCTGCTGCTGATCAGCAACACGGCCAGCGCCGCACCAGATACGCACATCAGTCCGATCCACAACGCAATATGGCTTTCATCACCCGTCTTAGGAGAAGACGTAGGCGGGATCGTCACATGCTTCACTTCGCCGCATCGGGTGCAGGTGTACTTGATTTGCCCGGATTCGGTTGCAGTGGCCTGCTTGATGACCACACCGCTGTCCCATGCATGGCCCAGCACCGAGATCACGGTGCTGTCCTTTACGGCGTCGCAGTGCTTGCAGTGAATAGATTTACTGCCGTCTGCTGTGCAGGTCGCTTCCTTATCCACGGTGAAATCGTCCGCCCACTCATGCCCGGTAGGATCGACGTTCCGCGTCTCGGTGAAGCCACAGACGGAGCAGACACGTTTTTCGCTGCCGGAGTCAGTGCAGGTGGGTGAGGTCACAGTCTCCCATTCACCAAAGGTATGCCCCTTGGCCGGGATCGGCGTTACATCCTTTACCTCGTCACAGCCCTTGCAGTGGATGGATTTACTTCCTTCCTCCGTGCAGGTCGGCTCTTTATCTACGGTATAATCATCCTCCCACTCATGTACATGGCTGGAGGAGGCAAACAACACCGTAAGCGTGACATTTCCCGTCAGCGCCGGAGCAGTATATACACCATCCGAAACAGAAGAGGTAACGTTCTCCCCGTTATACAGGACACTGTTCATCTTGTATCCGCTGTCCGGTGTGATGGTATAGGCCACAACCGTATCAGGATCCTTCTGGAAAGATACGTCTCCGGTATACTTGGTTCCATCCACTGTAACGGACCCGTTTTCACCGATACTGAGCGTGACGGTACAAGGCACTTTAGCTGTCAGAGTTGTATTTCCGCCGTCAGCGAAGGCGGTGGTGCCAAAGGCCGTGATGAGCAGCATAACCGCAAGGAAAGCAGAAAAGAACTTCGCTTTTCTTTTCATACGGTTATCCCTCCGATGTTTATTTTCTTACGAGCTTTATCTCAGCAGGCTCAATATAAGGCCACAGTCCCGGAGGAAAGTCATTGGGATTCTCAGGATCGACCTTGCCCACCTTTACCAGGATAGCGCCCAACCTTCCTTTGACACGGACATACGGCCACAACGGACGGGGAATATCGTGGAAATCTTCCGGATCCACGTCACCGTACTGATTCATTTTCTTTGAATCCAGAGCTGTCTTTACAAGCTCAA
>PITX01000182.1 GCA_017577345.1 Clostridiales bacterium | reverse complement strand
ACCCCGAATACTTCCGTGATGCGCCGATTCTGCGCCGCGAGATCGGTCTTGACATGCTCATCAACCCCGAATATGCCAGCGCGCAGGAAATCGCGCGGATTCTGCGCGTACCGGCAGCATTCAGCGTGGAAAGCTTTGCCCGTGGGCTTGTGGAACTGATCGGCTTCCAAATCGCAGAAACCGACGGTCTCGCCGGCAAGACGCTGCTGGAGTATAACCGGCAAAATCCGAACAGCCTTCTGCTGTGTGCCGCCAAGCGGGGCGATGAGGTCATCGTCCCCAACGGCAGCTTTGTCCCGCAGGTGGGCGACAAGGTCTATGCCATCGGCACGCCGACGGAAACCGTTCGCGTGCTGCGCAGTATGGGCCGTCCCGTTGCACCGATCCGCCGCGTGTCCGTGCTTGGCGGAGGGCGCATTGCGCTGTATCTTGCCTGGGCATTGGAGAGCACAGGCGCCCACCTGACGATCGTAGAGCAAAACGAGGAAAAATGCCTTGCTCTCGCCGAGAAGCTGCCCAAAGCCTCTGTGATCCGCGGCGACGGTACCGACCACGAACTGCTTGAATCCGAGGATGTTCTTAATTGCGACGCATTCGTTTCGCTCACAGGACGCGATGAGGAGAACCTTCTCATGGCACTCACCGCGCAGCGGGCGGGGGTAAAAAAGGTACTGCCCAAGATGTCGCGCCCGAACTACATGGATATTGTCCGACAGGTCGGCATCGACACGATCATTTCGCCCAAGGACATCACCGCAAACTACATCTCCAGCTACGTCCGCTCGCTTGCCAATTCGCAAGGCAGCGTTGTGGAGGGTCTGCACAAAATTCTCGGCGGCGCGATGGAGGCCGTTGAATTTACCGCAACGAATGCCACACACTTCCTGAACACTCCCCTGCGCGATCTGCAGCTCAGGCAGGGTCTTTTGGTTGCCGCCATCGTCCACGAAAACAAAGTGCTTATTCCGCGCGGTGACTCCGAGATCCATGTCGGCGATCGGATCATCGTTGTGGCAAAATCTCTGTTCTTACAGGATCTGAATGACATTATGGAGTAAAGAAGCATGAACCGCAAACTGATTATAAAAATTATCGGCACGATCCTTTGCATTGAAGCACTGTGCCTGCTGTTTCCGATGGTCGCGTCTCTGATTTTTCGCAGTGGGGATCTGTACGCATTTGTTTTTTCTGCCGCGGCGTGCTTCATTGTCGGCTTTCCGCTTATGACATATTTCAAGGTGGACAAGCAGCGACTTCAGACACGCGACGGCTTCGTGTGCGTTGCCCTGTGCTGGATCATGCTGTGCCTGTTCGGAGCGCTGCCGTACATTCTGACAGGTGTCCCGTATGTGGATGCGATATTTGAAACAGTCTCCGGTCTCACGACCACAGGCGCATCGATTTTTGAATCTCCCGCATCACTCAGCCGCGGCATCCAGTTCTGGCGCGCAATGACACAGTGGATGGGTGGCATGGGCATTCTTGTGATGGTGCTCGCCATCTTCCCGTCAATCGGGCAGGGCAGCATGAATCTGATGAAGGCAGAAAGCCCCGGCCCGATCAGCACGAAGCTGCGCCCCAAAACAAGGGAAACCGCAAAAATTCTCTATTTCATCTATATTGCGCTCACCACAGCGGAAACGCTGCTGCTGCGCATTGCAGGTCTGACATGGTTCGACAGCATCACCACCTCGCTGACCACCATTTCAACCGGCGGTTTTTCCGTGCGTGACGAGAGTATCGCCTATTATCAGTCTGAGGCCGTTGTCTGGATTGTCATTGTCTTTATGTTTATTGCGGCAATCAATTTCTCGCTTCTGTTTTTTGCCGTCCGCGGCCAGCTGAAGGATGCTCTCAGAAGTGAAGAACTGCGCATTTATTCTCTCATTGTTCTCTTCGCTTCGTCACTGATTGCCGTTGACCTGATTGTTAAAACAGGTGCCGGTCTGTATTCCGCTGTTACTGACGCCGTATTCCATGTTGTCACATTGGTTTCTACGACCGGCTTCGGAAAGTCAGACTTTGATCTTTGGCCGAACTTCAGTAAGCTTTTGCTGTTGCTCGTCATGTTCACCGGCGGCTGCGCCGGATCAACTTCCGGCGGCATTAAGATCTCCCGTATTGCGGTGCTGTTCAAGAGTCTGCAGCGTGAGCTGATGCGAATTCTCCACTCGCGCAGTGTCCGCCCCATTACGCTTGACGGCACACGCATAGAGGAAGAAACCGTTTCCTCTGTTTCCGCCTTTTTCTTTGCCTACATTGCAATTTTGCTGCTTTGCACCACCGTTGTGTCTCTGGACAACGCAACCTTTGAGACTGCATTCAGCGCATCTCTTTCCGCGCTGTCAAATGTCGGCCCCGGTCTTTCGCAGGTCGGCCCCACACAAAATTACGCCTTTCTCTCCGGTCTGAGCAAGCTTGCGCTGAGCATCACAATGCTGTTCGGAAGACTCGAAATTATGCCACTTCTGGTGCTGCTGTTCCCGAGCGTGTGGCGCAAGAAATAACTCCGATTAAAAAAACGTTCTGCTGCGGCGGAACGTTTTTTTGTTTTCCTGCGCTTTCTTTTTGCGCATATTTGCCGCATGGCGGTACAAACTAAACTCGGCAAAAGCCAAAAAACAATATTCAGGAGGAATTCCCAAATGACTGATCGTACCAACGGCGGCTGCGCCTGCACGCCCAACACCTCCATCAAGTGCACCGTGACTTCCTGCACTCACCACTGCCAGGAAGCCCAGTACTGCGGCCTCAACTCCATTCAGGTCGGCACCCACGAGACCAACCCCGCCGTGGATCAGTGCACCGACTGCCAGAGCTTCCGCAAGGACTAACGCCCATTTTGCAAAGGCAATTTGCCGCCTTCGGGCGGCAGCAGCCAGTCGAAAAACCTTTTTCGACTGGCTGAGCAAGTTTTGCGGCTTTTTTAAAAGCCGCAAAACTTATGATCAAAACCGTGAAAGACACCCCTCCCGGGTTTCTTTCACACTATCTTCCTTCCCGAAAATCCGGCAAGGGCGGCTTTTTTGACAATCTGCCGCCTGCGGGCGGCAGCTACTTATCTGTTCTGTTGGGGTGATAGCATGGAAAACAAGCACAAGTACCGCATTGCCGGTGCTGTGGCAGGGATCGTAAACGGTATCTTCGGCGGAGGCGGCGGCATTCCGCTGCTCGTACCACGCGCGCACTGGGCGGAGCTGGAGGCAAAGAAGGAGTATGCCCGCGGCCTGGCTGCCAACTTGCAGCTGTGTGTTGAATAGGCAGTGGTCTATTGGTTGCGCTGCGCGGTGCAGGTGGTGCAGCCTCTTCCGTAACTGCTC
>PITX01000181.1 GCA_017577345.1 Clostridiales bacterium | reverse complement strand
GCAGGACACGGTACTTGTCAGCCCATGCCATAATGCGGCCGAATTCGCCTGCGATGGTGGCATCGACAGTCGGGATGACACCGTCATAGATGTTGCCGGTGGAGCCGTCGAGGGAGATGAAGTCGCCCTCATGGAATTCCTTGCCTGCCAGCGTGAACTTCTTGTTCTCTTCGTCCATGTTGATCTCACCGCAGCCGGAGACACAGCAGATGCCCATGCCGCGGGCAACGACTGCCGCGTGGGAGGTCATGCCGCCGCGCACGGTCAGAACGCCCTGCGCTGCCTTCATGCCGGTGATGTCCTCGGGAGAGGTCTCCAGACGGACGAGGATGACCTTTTCGCCGCGAGACTTCCAGTTTTCGGCGTCCTCAGCGGAGAAAACGACCTTGCCGCAGGCTGCGCCGGGAGATGCGCCCAGACCCTTGCCGATCGGGGTAGCTGCCTTCAGAGCAGCGGCATCGAACTGCGGATGCAGCAGGGTGTCGAGGTTACGCGGCTCGATCATTGCGACCGCTTCCTGCTCGGTGCGCATGCCCTCATCAACGAGGTCGCAGGCGATCTTCAGAGCGGCCTGCGCGGTACGCTTGCCGTTGCGGCACTGCAGCATGTACAGCTTGCCGTTTTCAACGGTAAATTCCATGTCCTGCATGTCACGATAGTGCGTTTCCAGCTTATCGCAGACATCGAGGAACTGCTTGTAAGCCTCGGGGAACTTCTCTGCCATCTGGTCGATGGGCATCGGGGTACGGACGCCGGCAACGACATCTTCGCCCTGTGCATTGGTCAGGAATTCGCCCATGAGCTTCTTCTCGCCGGTGCCGGGGTCACGGGTAAAGGCGACGCCGGTGCCGGAGTTATCGTTCAGGTTGCCGAAGACCATCGGCATGACATTGACGGCAGTGCCCCAGGAATAGGGAATGTCGTTGTCACGGCGATAGACATTGGCGCGGGGATTATCCCAGCTGCGGAAGACAGCACGGATGGCTTCGTAAAGCTGCACCTTCGGGTCGGAGGGGAAGTCGCTGCCGATCTGGTTCTTGTACTCTGCCTTGAACTGTTCTGCCAGCTCCTTGAGGTCAGCGGCGGTCAGGTCGACATCATAAACGACACCCTTGCGCTCCTTCATCTTGTCGATGAGCTGCTCAAAATACTTCTTGCCGACTTCCATAACGACGTCGGAGAACATCTGGATAAAGCGGCGATAGGAGTCATATACAAAGCGTTCGAACTTGGGATCGGGATTGGCCTTGATCATTGCGGCGACGACATCGTCGTTCAGACCGAGGTTCAGGATGGTATCCATCATGCCGGGCATGGAAGCTCTTGCGCCGGAGCGGACGGAAACGAGCAGCGGGTTCGTCAGATCGCCGAACTTCTTGCCGTTGATCTTCTCCATCTTTTCAACATATTCCATGATCTGTGCCATGATTTCGTCGTTGATGGTGCGGCCGTCTTCGTAATACTGCGTGCAGGCCTCGGTGGTGATGGTGAAGCCCTGCGGGACCGGCATTCCGATGTTTGTCATCTCGGAGAGGTTCGCGCCCTTGCCGCCGAGCAGCTCGCGCATGTTTGCGTTACCTTCGGTGAAAAGGTATACATACTTGTGCATTAAAAAATCCCCTTTCGTTTTGGAAACGGCTTTCTCTGACCGTTTCAAGCGTATTGTGTTTACTCATAAATTTACTGCCCAAGAAGTATAGCATATCTTTCCTGATTTTGCAAACATTTTCTTGCAAAAGCTTGAAAAAATCTGAAAAAAATATTTGTTCCAAAACTTTTTTGTGAAAAACATGAATTTTTTTGAATATCATTTTACGAAATTATGCAATTTCCCCTGCATACAGAAAAATCGGGTGCAAAAATGCACCCGAAATATTCAGCCGGCGCGCTTCGGCAGACGGATGGTCAGGACGATCTCATTTTCCGTCTCCTCCTGCTGTGAGACTGCGTCAATGCCCGCGCCGCGCACCAGCTCTAAAGAATGATTGACGCTGTTGAGAAACAGCCGGACATCCCGCACGATCAGCTTCCGCAGTCCCTTTTTCGGCTCCTTCGCCTTCTGCTTTTCCAGATACGCGTCGATGTACGCCTCTGTTTTCGCCACATTGAGCTGCTGCTTTACGATCACCGTCAGCACCTCTAACCGTTCCTCCTCTGTCGGAAGCTTCAGCAGTGCTCTTGCGTGACGCTCGGAAAGCTGATGCTTCCGCAGAAGCTCCAATATCTTCGGGCTGTGGCGCAGCAGGCGCAGCTTGTTTGCTACCGCGCTCTGACTTTTTCCCACTCTCTGTGCCGCCTGCTCCTGATTCAGCCCGTACAGCCGCATCAGCCGGGACAGTCCCTCCGCCTCCTCTATGTAATCCAGATCGCGCCGCTGCAGGTTTTCCACCAGTGCGACCATGCCCGACTGCTCCTCGTCCACCGTCAGCAAAATGCAGGGTACCTCCGTACAGCCTGCAAGCTTCGCCGCCCGCAGTCGCCGCTCTCCTGCGACCAGCTCATATTCTCCCAGATGCCGCCGCACCGTCAGCGGCTGCAAGATCCCGTACTGCTCTATGCTCGCGGCAAGCTCCCGCAGTCCCTCCGGATCAAAAATTTTCCGCGGCTGAGACGGATTCGGACGGATCTGCCGGATCGGAAGATATATAATTCTGCCGTTCTCCAAAAGGCCTCGGCTCCTTCGCATCCGCGTGCCCCCTTTCGTTCAATTCTCCCCACCCCATATTTTACGCATCTGCCGCGCGAAATTGCGCGAAAGCAGGACTGTGCACCACAATAAATTGCGCTTCATGGTTTTCCCTGCCACAACATCTTGGGAAATACACGGGAAATACGGGTTTTTCTCCGCTTCGGTCGAAAAAAGAGGCAATCTGCGCTTGTACGATGCCCCGTTTTTCGGTATAATATAGAGTGAGATGTGATACAGACTTCCTGCACAAAGGAGGAACCGCATGGAATTGAGAGTACTCGCCGTGGGCGATATCGTCGCGGCAAACGGTCTTGCCTATCTGAAAAGCCGTCTGCGCGGCTTGAATAAGGAGCATCAAATTGATTTCTGCGTTGTCAACGGTGAAAATGCCGCCGTCTTGGGGATGTCGCCGCAGCAGGCAGAGGAAATACTGGACGCCGGTGCGGATGTCATCACCATGGGAAATCACACCTGGGGCAGACGCGACCTTGTCCCCTATATCGACGATTCGCGGCAGGTGCTTCGCCCTGCCAACCTGCCGCCGCAGCAGCCCGGACGCGGCTGGGGCATTTTTGATACGAAATTCGGAGACATTGCCGTGATCGACCTTATCGGACGCTGCGGCATGGACTACAC
>PITX01000180.1 GCA_017577345.1 Clostridiales bacterium | reverse complement strand
GCCTTATGGGATACTGCGCACTGGAAAAAATGCGAGAGCTTAATCGGCAGCAATATGGGATCGATGCGACCGTTCAGATCCCGGAGCTTCCCGAATGCCCGCGTGAGTACGGCAGGGAAGCGCTCCGCCTTGTGCGCGATTGCTGCGTGGATCTCAAGTTTGACAAAACCGCCGTTTCGCGCACGGCGCTGCTCGACAATGACGGCCGCAGCGGCGGAAAAAACTGTATCCCGTACAATATGGAGCGGGATTTGGACCGCCTGAGTTTTGAGGCAGCCATCGGACGCTTCCTCGCCTCCGGTTCCCGCGAAGATGCGTTTGATATCTACTATTGCTATTGCGAGATATTTAAGCCCTTTGGCGCGGGCTACGATGCAACCGGACTTCTTTTGGAAATGCTCTCTGAGCATGAGGTCAACGCAAGCTCGCTGATGATGAAGCACCGCGACCACTATGCCCACAGTGTCTATGTATTCCTCATCGGGCTTGCCATCTATAAGAACCACGCGGACTTCCGCAAGGCGTACCTTGCGCGTTATGGCTTGAAAGACGATGCTGCCGGCGCCTGTCACTTCCTTGAGTTCTGGGGTATGACAGCGCTGTTCCACGACATCGGCTATCCCTTTGAAATTGCCCATCAGCAGATGAAAGCCTATGTCTGCCGTCTCGATAAGAACAACAACGATGACTACGGCTTTGCGCCGTATGTATCCTATCGCAATATGGACGAGTTTGCCGTTTCACGCCTCGGTGACCTCAACGAACTCTACGCCCGTGCTGTCATTGAGCGCCTGGCGGAGGAGTATTTGAAGCGCACGGAGGTTGAGCCATATTATGCGCAGCTCAAACTCGAAAAGACGCTCAAAGACCGTGCCATCCATGAAAACCCGGCGGAAAAGGACTATCTCTATATGGATCATGCCTACTTCAGCGGTTTGATCCTTGCCAAGACCTATCTCGCCCGCCATCGGGAGATCACAAGCTATGAGCAGATCCCCTTTGAGGTGCTGGATAGCTTCTGCGCAATCCTTCTGCACAACAGCCTCTTTAAGTTCACCATGCGTGGCTTCCTGCACACGAGTGAGCCGATGCGCCTAACGGACAAGCAGCCGCTTGCCTATCTTCTCATGCTCTGCGATGAGCTGCAGTGCTGGGATCGTGCGTCTTACGGGCAGAATACGCGCGGCGGCATCTATGCCTTTGACTTCGATATGACGTTCCCTACACCGCACGAGATGCGCTGGGTGTATTACTACGACAAGGCATACGAGGAAAAGGTGCTCAACGCAAAGAGCTACTGCACGATGCTGCCGACCGGCTACACGAAGAAGTCCGGCGCTGTGCGCAAGGATCGCAGCAAGTTTGTCGACGATATCGACGAGATCATCGCGCTCAAGGACGTCATTCCCGCCTTTGAGCCGAACGTCAAACAAGGTGATCCGAGCGGTGTGATCGAGGCAAAGATCGAGAGCAAGAAGAAAAAGACAGGGCTTTATCTATCCGACAGCAACTATCTCAATCTCTACGAATTTGCACTATCTCTCAACGGCAGATACTGCGATGTGTCCACGCCGGAGGAGATGACAAAGGCGTTTGAGGAAAATCTTTCGCTGGAGTATAAGCTCTCCAACATCGCGCAGGCGAAAGGCTTTGCCTCGCAGCTGGAAAAGATCGGCTGCTTCTATACCGACCGTGCAGTGGACTATACGCCGGTCATCAGCTTTGCCGACCTTATCAAAGAAGTTGGACACGAGCACGATTTGGAGACAATCGCAGAATCGGAGCATGACCGTTGGTGCAGAGAAAAGTTCTCTCTCGGCTGGCAGTATGGCACGGCACATCGCGGAAAGATAGGTGGAAAAGATGACTCCGTGATGCGCGAGCGCACACGGCTGCACCATGATTTGATCCCGTTTGCTCAGCTTCCCAAAGAGGAACAGGGCAAGGACGTTGCTCCGATGGAGAAGATGCTCGAGCTCATTCGTGAGTACGACGGTCTGACGATCTATCGTATGGAGGATTAAGTGCCATGGCGCAAGCGAAAATTCCTATCATCATCGGCGTAACCGGGCATCGCGATCTGCGGGAGCAGGACGTTCCTACGCTGCGCGCTCTCGTGGGCGAAAAGCTTGATGAACTTTCGCGGCAGTATCCGCACTCGCCGGTCACAATGCTCTCTTCGCTTGCAGCCGGAGCCGATATGCTCTGTGCGCAGGAGGCGGTCAGGCGCGGGATCCGGCTCGTTGTCCCGCTCCCGATGGAGGAGGCGGAATACCGCAAGGATTTTTCGCCCGCAGAGGAGGCGCAGTTTGACGCGCTGCTTGTCAAAGCAGACGATGTCTTTGTTGTACCGCATATTGAGCCGCACATGGACGGACGTGATTTTCTCTACCGTCAGGCGGGGATCTACGTTGCGGTCCACAGCCACATTTTGCTCGCGCTCTGGGACGGAACGCTTGGGCAAAAAGGCGGCTGCGGCACGGCGGAGGCGGTTGATTTCATGCTGCGCGGCAGCTTTGACGATGGAAACTATTTCCGTGCGGCAAACGACGGCGCGGTGTTCCACATCGCTACGCCGCGTAAAAAGAATGGGACAGATTTTCCCATCACCTGCACGCTGATCGAAAACGAAGCGGGAAGCCTCCGCGAAACCCTTTTGCAGACAGAGCAGTTTAACCGCGATTGCGGCAAGTGGGGCAGGGAGGACGGTTACCCGCTTTTGCCCGATCCGTTGATGAAGCCGAAAAAGCTCCAAAAAATGCAGGCGGTCTACGATCAGGCGGATCAACTGTCCATGCGCTTCCAAAAGCGATACCTAAGAACGATGGGACTTCTGTCGGTCTTCTGTGTGCTGCTGGTGCTTTGCTACCTTCTTTATGACGAAGCAGAGTACAACAGTATGCTCCTGTGCTACGGCGGTATCATCGCCTTATATGCGGCGTTCTACCGCCTGATCGTCCGCAAGAGCTATCATGAAAAATACCTGCAATACCGTATGCTTGCCGAGTCTCTGCGCGTGCAGACCTATCTGACGGCACTTGGCAGTAACGACTGTATCGGCGATGATTTTACCTGGACGCAGAAGCATGAACTCACATGGGTAAAAGAGGCGGTCTGTGCGCTTTCGATTGGGAAAACGGAAACAGCTGCTGAGGATGCGCAGCAAGCGATCAAAGAGTCGTGGATCGACGGGCAGAGCACCTATCACCATCGATCCTACAAACGCGACGATCAGAAGCATCACGCAAGCGGGCGCGTGACCGGCGCGATGCTCATCTGCACGATCATTTCTTTCGTCATGGTGACAGCGCTTGAATACGGTTTCAACGACATGATGTCGACTGT
>PITX01000179.1 GCA_017577345.1 Clostridiales bacterium | reverse complement strand
GCGCGAGCCTTTGAGCATTCCGACAGCAAAAAGAGCCACTATGTTGCCGGTCACCGCAAGGAGTCAGACACAGATGCCTACGGCTATCTGGTGCTGACGGCGGATCGCGGTCTTGCCGGTGCATACAACCAGAATGTCATCAAGGAAGCGCTGCACCTCATGGCGCAGCATGAAAACAACAAGCTATTCGTTGTCGGTGATTACGGAAGGCAGTATTTTCTTTCCCACCGTATCCCGTTTGAAAAAAGCTTCCTTTACACCGCGCAGAGTCCAAGCATTCCCCGCGCACGCGAAATGGGTGCGCTGCTGCTGGATCTCTACGACAGGGGCGAAATTCAACGAGTGTATGTCGTTTACACCGAGGTCGGCAGCGGTATGAGCCTCAATGTTCGCGCCGACTGCCTGCTGCCGATCCGACCGGAGACCTTTGCGCAGGACAGTCCCGATGGAAACAGACTTCGGTTTGAGCCCTCGGCTGACGCAGTGCTTGCACACGCCGTCCCGAACTATGTTACAGGTTATCTGTACAGCGCGGTGGTGGAGAGCTTCTGCGCTGAGCAGAATGCCCGCGCAGCTGCAATGGATTCGGCCAATCAAAATGCACAGGAGCTTTTGGAAACACTAAAGGTCGCGTATAACCACGAGCGGCAAGGCGCCATTACGCAGGAGATTACGGAGGTTTCTGCCGGCGCAAGAGCAAAAGAACAGCACGGAAAGGACAGATGCAGCCATGAAAAATAAGGGTGCGATTATACAGGTTTCAGGCAGCGTCATTGACGTCCGTTTTGAGGCCGGTTTCCTGCCGAGGATCCGGGAGGCACTGACGGTCGAGGTCGAGGGCAAGACACTTGTGATGGAGGTTGCGCAGCACGTTGAAGATGACTGCGTGCGCTGCATTATGCTCGCCGGCAGTGAGGGGCTTTCCCGAGGCATGGAGGTCACGGCAACGGGCGACTGCATCCGCGTTCCGGTAGGGAAATGCACGCTGGGCAGACTGTTCAATGTCCTCGGTGAACCGATCGACGGAGAAGCCCCCATTCCCGAAACGGAGGAGCGCTGGTCGATCCACCGCAAGGCACCGCGGTTTGACGAGCAGAGCCCCGCAGTTGAGATTCTGGAGACCGGCATCAAGGTCATCGACCTGCTTGAGCCCTACCCCAAGGGCGGCAAAATCGGTCTGTTCGGCGGTGCCGGTGTCGGCAAAACGGTTCTCATTCAGGAGTTGATTCATAATGTTGCCATGGAACACGGCGGCTACTCGATCTTCACCGGTGTCGGTGAGCGCAGCCGCGAGGGCAACGATCTTTGGAAAGAAATGAAGGAGAGCGGAGTTTTTGAAAAAACCGCCCTCATTTTCGGCCAGATGAACGAGGCACCCGGTGTTCGCATGCGCGTGGGACTGTCGGGCCTCACCATGGCGGAATATTTCCGCGACACGGAGCATAAGGATGTGCTTCTCTTCATTGATAATATTTTCCGCTTTGTGCAGGCAGGCAGCGAGGTATCGACGCTGCTCGGGCGTATGCCCTCCGCCGTCGGTTATCAGCCGACGCTTGCCAATGAAATGGGCGAGCTGCAGGAGCGCATCACCTCCACAAAAAGCGGTTCGGTTACCTCTGTGCAAGCAGTCTATGTGCCGGCAGATGACCTGACCGACCCTGCGCCGGCAACAACATTTTCTCACCTTGACGCGACCACCGTTTTGAGTCGTAAGATCGCAGAGCAGGGACTCTATCCTGCCGTCGATCCGCTGGAGTCTACCTCCCGTATTCTGGAGGCCGACATTGTCGGTGAGCGGCACTATCGTATTGCGCGTCAGGTGCAGTCGACGCTGCAGAAGTACAGAGAATTGCAGGATATTATCGCCATTCTCGGTATGGAAGAACTGAGCGATGAGGATAAGCTGACGGTCAGCCGCGCGAGAAAGATCCAGCGATTCCTTGCCCAGCCGACATTCGTGGCGGAGAAATTCACGGGACTGAAAGGCAAATATGTTCCGCTGAGTGAAACCCTGCGCGGGTTCGAGGAAATCCTCAGCGGCAGCATGGACGAGTACCCCGAGGCGGCATTTTATAACGTCGGAACGATTGACGAGGCGCTGGAGAAGGCGAAAAAGCTGGAAAGCGGTGAGACGGAATGAACCGGTTTCATCTGAAGATCCTTGCTGCGGAGCGCGTGTTTTTCGACGGTGCGTGTCAGTCGCTTGTTGTGCCGACTCTCGATGGTTTTTACGGGATCCAGGCGCAGCATGAAAATGTGGTGATCGCCGTTGTCCCCGGAACGCTGTCGCTGCGCAGCGCAGAAGGCGAGGAGATCGCTGCCGCCGTTTCGGGGGGAGTTCTCAAGATGGAGAACAACGAAGCGCTGCTGCTGGCGGATACAGTGGAGCGTCCGGAGGAAATTGACCTGAGCCGGGCAGAGCGTGATGCTGCAGAGGCAAAGGAAGCACTGCTGCAGAAACGATCCGCGCAGGAGAGCCATCTGGCGGAGGAGCGCATGGCGCGCGCCTTGGGTCGAATCAGAACAAAAAAATATAAGAGATAACCGCAAAAGGAGACCGTTGCAGGAGGTTTGCAACGGCCTCCTTTTCTGTTCAAAAGACAACGCAGAAAAAACGGAATCCCTGACAGAATTCTGCCTGTTTTGCGCAATTATGAGGGTAAAATAGCAGAAAAGGAGGGGGAAACTATGGAAATGTCAAGAAAGAATGTTTTTTTGTCCCGGCGGGTGCTGCATCTACCCATTAATAGCATACACCCCAATCCCAACCAGCCGCGGCGCTATTTTGAAGAGGCTGCGCTGAAGGAACTGAGCGAAAGCATTCAGCAATACGGCATTTTACAGCCGCTTACCGTTCGGCGAAGCGCGGTCGGCTATGAGCTGATCGCCGGAGAGCGGCGGCTGCGTGCGGCAAAGCTTGCAGGGCTGTGTGAGGTGCCGTGCCTTCTTGCGCGGGCAGAGGAGGAAAGCTCCTCCATTCTGGCACTGATCGAAAACCTGCAGCGAAGGGATCTGCATTATTTTGAGGAAGCGACTGCCATTGCAAAGCTGATAACCGCTTACGGTCTTTCCCAGGAGCAGGCGGCGGAAAAGCTCGGAAAATCACAGTCTGCCATCGCAAACAAGCTGCGGCTGCTGCGCCTGTCGCCCGATTGCGTACTCATGCTGCGTGAAAACGATCTCTCCGAGCGGCACGCCAGGGCATTGCTGCGTCTGTCCGATGAGGAGGACCGGCTCAGCGCGCTTCATGAAATCATCGAGCGCGGATATAATGTTGCACAAACAGAAGAGTACATAGAAAGGCTCCTCAACGAGGCGGCGGCAACGCCGCCCCGGCGAAAGCCGACG
>PITX01000001.1 GCA_017577345.1 Clostridiales bacterium | reverse complement strand
AGGATTTTGACTTACTGCGCAACTCTCACTCTACCGTACCTATGTACGCCGACGAGTGAGAGTTGCTTGTCTTCCGTACTTTTTGACAGCCTGTCAGCGTGTCGAAAAGGGTTTTTCGACACGCTGACAAGGCTTTCGCAAAAAGCGGAAGCCTTGAATATTTATCTCTGCATGGCGGGGACGGCGTCCATATCTGTGCGCAGATTCGAGTCGGAGATCAGGTGACGCGGGCAGATCGCCGCGCACCGTCCGCACGAGACGCATTTGCTGTAGTCGATGGTTGCCAGATTGTTGATGACATGGATCGCATTGTGCTCGCACTGCTTTTCACACAGGTGGCAGCCGACACAGCCGATGTCGCAGACCTTCCGGGTCTTTGCGCCGCGGTCGTGATTGGAGCAGGCGATCACGATGTCGGTGCTGTAGGTGACGGGGATGATGACCTTTCTCGGGCAGATCTCCACGCACTGCATACAGCCGGTGCACTTGTCCGCATCCACGCGGGCAACGCCGTTTTTTACATGGATCGCATCAAATTTGCAGACGGTCGTGCAGGTGCCGAAGCCGAGACAGCCGCTCGGGCAGGCAGACGGACCGTTGCCTGTGACGAACATGGCACTGCGGCAGTCGGTGATGCCGTCATAGCGCGCCTTGGGCAGGTGATTTTGCCCGCGGCACTTGACCATGGCGACCTTCTTTTCCACCTCGACTGCCTCCACCCCCATGATGGCGGACATCTGCTTTGCAGCCTCCGCACCGCCGGCGGCACACTGACCGATCGGTGCCTTGCCGTCGATGACTGCCTGTGCATACGCCTGACAGCCGGCAAAGCCGCAGCCGCCGCAGTTGGCGCCGGGCAGACATCCGGTCAGCTTCGGCAGACGCTCATCGACCTTGACGGCGAAGATTTTTGAGGCGATCGCAAGGATCGCGCCGAATACTGCGCCCATGACGGAAAGTACGAGCACGGCATAAAGAATTTTTTCCATTCCGGCACCTCCTTAACCGAAGACCTTGAAGCCGGAGAAGCCCATGAAGGACAGCGCCAGCAGACCTGCGGCGATCAGTGCAAGCGGGAAGCCCTTGAACGCCTTGGGGCAGTCACAGTCCTCCAACCGTTCACGCACGGAGGAGAACAGGACGATGGCGAGGGTGAAGCCGATGCCGCCGGTCACGCCGTAGATGACGGACTCGATGAAGCTGTAGCTGTTCTGGATGTTCAGCAGGGCAACGCCGAGGACGGCGCAGTTGGTGGTGATGAGCGGCAGGTAGATGCCGAGTGCCTGATACAGGGCAGGCAGGGCTTTCTGCAGGAACATTTCAACGAACTGCACGAGCGCGGCAATGACGAGGATGAAGACCACCGTCTGCATGTATTCCAGATCGAGCGCGACAAGCAGATATTCGTTGACCGCCCAGGTCGCTGCCGAGGCAAGGCCCATGACGAAGATGACCGCCAGACCCATGCCGACAGCGGTATCCGTCTTCTTGGAAACGCCCATGAACGGGCAGATGCCGAGGAATTTGACGAGGATGAAGTTTTCCGCCAGAATGGCGTTGAGGGAGATGGTGAACAGAGCGACAAAGGTACTCATTTGACCGCCTCCTTTTCTCTTTCCTTCTCCGCGAGCCTGCGGTTGACCCACTGGGTCAGCGCGATCAGACAGCCGAGGGTGAGGAAGCCGCCGACGGGCAGGACGACCAGCAGGGCGGGATACTGCTCGGGCAGGATGCGGATGCCGTCTACACCCAAAACGCCTTTGCCGAAGGTGCCGCTGCCGAGGAACTCACGGATGATGCACATGATGACGAGGGCGGCGGTGTAGCCGACGCCCTGCGTCAGACCGTCCGCGGCGGAGGCAAGGACGCTGTTTTTGGAGGCAAACGCTTCTGCTCTGCCGAGGATGATGCAGTTGACGACGATCAGCGGGATAAACACGCCGAGGCTGTCGGACAGGGCGGGGATATATGCCTTTAAGAGCAGGTCGACCATCGTGACGAAGCCGGCAATGATGACGATGTAAGCCGCGATGCGGATCTTGTCGGGAATGATCTTCCGCAGGGCGGAAATGACGATATTGGAGCAGATGAGGATGATCGTGACGCTCAGACCCATGCCCAGACCGTTAAAGAGGGTCGTGGTGATCGCCATGGTCGAGCACATGCCGAGGAGCTGACTCAAAACGGGGTTATTGGTCAGAAGCCCCTCCTTCAGTTGTTTTTTGAAGTTCATCAGCCCACCTCCTTCACAAAGGCAAGCGCGAGATCGACACCGTTCGTCACGGCGCGGGAGGTCACGGTCGCGCCGGTCAGCGCATCGATCGTGCCGCCGTCCTTGCTGACGGCAAGCGCGCTGTCCGCGCCGACAAACTGCGCCCGGAAGTCCTCGCGCACACAGTTTGCGCCGAGGGAGGCGGTCTCCGAATGGGAGATGATGCTCACGCCGCACACCTTGCCTTCAGCGTCGATGCCTACCATCATGTCGATCGCACCGCCGAAGCCGTTGGTGCTCACGCGCACCACATAGCCCAGACCGTCTGCACGGTAGGCCTCGGTGATGCCGTCTGTGCTTGTTTCCATAGGTTCATAATTCTGCGCAGGAAGCACCTCCTGCATGGCAGTTTCCGCCTTCTGACGGGTCAATTCGTCGATTTTGTCCTCCGTCAGGTAGTTGACCAGTCCCAAAAGACCTGCAACGACAGCGGTGATGATAAGGAGCGTCAGCGTCAGACGCAGAATATACTTAAAATTCTTCATTCGTCCGCACCGCCCTTCTTCTTCTGCCTGACCAGACCGAAGCGTTTGGGAACGCCGAGCTTATCAAAGAAGCCGATACAGCAGTTCATGATAAGGATGGCGTAGGTCACGCCCTCTACATAGGAGCCGAAGTAGCGGAACAGGACGGTCAGCACGCCGCAGCCGATGCCGTAGGCGATCTGACCGCCGTGCGTGACGGGGGAGGTGGTGTAGTCGGTCGCCATGAAGATCGCACCGAGCATGAGACCGCCGGAAAGAAGCTGACAGAGCATCCAGTCGAGGCAGTCGTTGCCGCCGAGCGGGAAGAGGACGGTAAGCACGGCGACTGTGCCGAGATATGCCAGAGGAATGCGCACGGAGATCACGCGGCGGAGGAGAAGATAGATACCGCCGAGCAGCAGTGCGGCCGCACTGACCTCACCGAGAGAGCCGCCGATGTTGCCGAGGAAGAGATCGAGCAGACTTTCCGCCGACAGTGTGTTTTCCGCCAGTGCCGCCATCGGTGTGGCGGAGGTCAGACCGTCGAGCACCTGTGCAGACGGAGTGGAGAACGCCGAAATCGCCGTGCCGGGTCTGACCCAGCTACCCGACATCAGAGACGGCCAGCTGAACAGGAAGGCGCGTGCGGCGAGGGCGGGGTTGACGATATTCATGCCGATGCCGCCGAAGAGCTGCTTGACCAGCACGATGGCGAACAGATCAGCGACTAAAATCGTCCAGAACGGGAGCGTGACCGGGCAGACAAAGGCGATCAGCATACCGGTGACGACTGCCGACCAATCGCCCACGGTGCAGTCCTTCTTCATGAGCTTGCGGAAGCCCCATTCAAAGAAGACACAGCCTGCCACGGAAAGCATCGTCAGCGTCAGCGCACGCCAGCCGAAAAACCGGATCGCGGCGATCAGCGCAGGCAGCAGCGCAATGCAGACATCGCGCATGATGACGGCGGTGGAATTCTTGCTATGGGCGTGAGGGGAGGAGGAAACGGTCAGATTTGTTGCCTCATATTTCATTTGACCGCCTCCTTTGCCTTTGCATCGCGGAGCATTTTCTTTGCCGTGCGGAAGCTCTGCACCAGATGGATGCCCGCCGGGCAGTTATAGGCGCAGCTGCCGCATTCGATGCAGTCCATGACATTGCCCTTTTCCAGCGCGGCAAGGTCGCCCTTCTGACGGGCTCTTTGCAGCTGCAGGGGCATCAGGTGCATCGGGCAGACATCGAGGCATTTGCCGCAGCGGATGCAGTGCGGCACCTCGACCTCGTGGTTATCCGCCTGCGAGAAGCAGGTCAGGGCGTTGTTGCCCTTGATCGTGCCGCAGGCGAGGGTATGCTGTGCAATGCCCATCATCGGACCGCCGCAGAGGATCTTGTACGGCTCGGAGGAAAAACCGCCTGCCGCCTCGATCAGGTCGGAGTACAGCGTGCCGATGGGCACGGAAAAGTTGGAGGGTCTTGCAATGGCACGACCCGTGACGGTCACGGCGCGGCGCACCAACGGCATACCCTCATAGACTGCGTCATAGATCGCGGCGCAGGTCGCCACATTGAACACGGCACAGCCGACGGCGGCAGGCAGACCGCCGGGCGGCACACAGCGTCCCGTCACGGTCTGAATGAGCTGCTTTTCCGCGCCCTGCGGATAGCGCACGCGCAATGGCAGCAGCTCAACATCTCCGGGCAGTGCTGCCTGCATCGCGGCGATCGCCTTAGCTTTGTTTTTCTCAATACCGACTGCGGTGCGCTCGGGCTGTAAAATTTTCTGAATGATCCGGATACCGCCTGCGATCTTTTCCGGTGCTTCGCGCATCAGGCGGTCATCCGAAGTGATGTACGGCTCACATTCCGCGCCGTTGACGATCACGGTATCGACCTTGCCGAGACCGGAGGAGATCTTGACATTGGTCGGGAAGCCTGCGCCGCCCATGCCGGTAATGCCCGCCTCACGGATGATGGCAGTCAGCTCTTCGCCGGTAAGCTCGGCGATGCTTTCGCGCTTATGGATATCGGGACAGAGCGTATCTCTTCCGTCGCTTTCGATCACAACGCACATGCCGTCAGTGCCGGAGGGGGTGGGACGCAGCTCTACCGCGATCACCGTGCCGGAAACAGACGCATGAACGGGCACACAAAGACCCTCGCCGTCGCCGATCTTCTGACCGACGCTCACGCGGTCACCGATCTTCACCAGCGGCGTGCACGGTCTGCCGATATGCTGTGACATTGCGATGCTGACGGTCTTCGGACAGAACGGCAGGATCGGCACCTCACAGGAAAGCTCCTTATAGCCCTTGGGATGGACACCGCCGAAAAAAGAAAGAGCCATAGGCTGCATCACCTCAATTCGTATTATAACGATTTTAATATAGCACAGAAGCTTGGAAAAATCTACGGTTTGGAGGGTCGAATTTTCGGGAATTTTCAGGAAAATCACGAAATGTCTGTACACAATGCACAGGAGATGTACAGATCGGCGCAGGATTTTTTGCAAAAGTGACGGTTGCAATTCCTGCGCAATACGATATAATAGGAATACAAAGAAATAAACCCGTCGAAACAGCTCGGGAAAGTGATCGAACGATCCTCCGAAGGAGTAATGCTCTCAGGAAAACAGACCGAGCTGCGGAGGGACTCTCTGGAGAATCTCATTTTTGAGTGCCGAAGGTGCAAGGCGTCAGCCGAATCTCTCAGGCAAAAGGACAGAGGAACATTCCGCTTTTGAAGCGGAATGTCTGTGTATGAGTGTCGCCGGAGATGGCCGCACTCATTTTTTCTTTTGTGTGCGGGACATCGAAAGGAGAAAAAACCGTGAACAATATCCATGAACTTGCCCCCAACATCGCATATGTCAGCCGCTTTGACCCCGAGGTGGGCGAGCTGATGCAGGGAGAACTGTTCCGTCAGCGGCGCAACATCGAGCTGATCGCATCGGAAAATATGGCATCCCCTGCTGTCATCGCCTGCATGGGCACGGTGCTGACGAATAAATATGCCGAGGGTCTGCCTGCAAAACGCTATTACGGCGGCTGTGAGGTCGTTGACGAGGTCGAACGCCTTGCCATCGCCCGCGCACAGGAGCTGTTCGGCGCGGAATTTGTCAATGTGCAGCCGCACAGCGGTGCGCAGGCAAATTTAGCGGCGTATGCCGCAGTGCTGCAGCCCGGCGATACCGTTCTGGGCATGAGCCTTGCCAACGGCGGTCATCTGACCCACGGCGCATCGGTCAACCAGTCCGGCAAGATCTACAACGCGGTTTCTTACGGCGTTGATCCCGAGACCGGACGCATCGACTATGACGAGGTTGCGCGTCTGACGGAGCTTCACAAGCCGAAGCTGATCGTAGCAGGTGCTTCTGCCTATCCGCGTGCCATCGACTTTGCAAAATTTGCCGAGATCGCACATGCCAACGGTGCGCTTCTAATGGTCGATATGGCGCATATCGCCGGTTTGGTCGCAGGCGGCGCACATATGAGCCCCGTGCCCTATGCCGACATCGTAACGACTACCACCCATAAGACCCTGCGCGGACCGCGCGGCGGTATCATCATGGGCAAGGAGGAATTTGCGAAGAAGGTCAATTCCGCTGTTTTCCCCGGCACGCAGGGCGGTCCTCTGATGCATGTGATCGCCGCAAAGGCGATCTGCTTCAAGGAAGCCATGCAGCCCGACTTCAAAGACTATGCACAGCAGATCGTCAAAAATGCCAAGGCATTGGCGGCAGGACTGCTGGAGCACGGCTTTGACCTGGTCTCCGGCGGCACGGACAATCATCTGATGCTTGCCGATCTTCGTCCTCTGCACATCACGGGCAAGGAGCTGCAGCACCGTCTGGACGAGAACTACATCACCGTCAACAAAAACGCGATCCCCAACGATCCGGAAAAGCCCTTCATCACGAGCGGCGTGCGCATCGGCACACCGGCGGCCACGACCCGCGGCATGAAGGAAGAGGATATGCGCATGATCGCGCAGTGCATCTACGACACTGCTGCCGACTTCGAGGGTACGCAGGAGAAAGTCCGCGCCGCTGTCACGGCGCTGACGAACAAGTATCCGCTGTACGAATGATAGACAAGAATGTTATGGGTAAGTTTTCCGATGTATTTTTTGCGAGCGATTTCGACCACACGCTGACCGGGCAGGACAATGCCCTGCGTGAGCGCAATATCGAGGCGATCCGCTATTTTATCTCCGAGGGCGGCATTTTTACCGTCGCAAGCGGCCGCAGTATCCCGCTCTTCCGCAGACGCGTCGCACCGGTGCCGGTCAACGCACCGTGCATCCTCTATAACGGCGCGGCGTGCTATGACTACCGCGATGAGACACTTTACTATGCCCATCCGCTGCCCGATTTTGCGCTGGATATCGTGCACGAGGCGCAGCGGCTGGATCCGACCCTCTGTGTGGAGATCCAGGGCGTGGAAAATCATTATGTCTTCGGTCACAACGCCCGCCGCGATGCCTTCCTCAAGGGTGAAGGCTTCACGCCCGTTCATGTGACCGATTCCGTGCCGAAGCCGTGGATCAAGATCGCGGTCTGTGCGGTCATGGGCAAGGATGTCCTGCGACCCGACTTTTCGCCGGAGGAGATCGCACATTTTGACGCGGTGCGTCAGGCACTGGACAGCTTCTGCGCCGGACGCTGCTATGTGACGCGCTCCATGCCCTACATCATCGAGATCGGCAATCCGAATTGCAGTAAGGGCAGTGCGGCGCGGGCACTGGCAGACCGTTACGAGAGGAAAATTCTGGTCTGTGCAGGCGATGCGCCCAACGATATTCCGATGCTGGACGAGGCGGACTTTGCCTTTGTTCCGGCAGACTGCGATGAGGAACTGCGTAATATGCCCTATATGGAAGCTGCACCCTGCGGCGAGGGCGCGATCGCCGATGCCGTTGAAAAGCTGGGAAAAATGCTGTAAGGCGTTACGCGTCTGCCATTGTGAGGCGTGCGCAGCCACGGTCGCTTTGCGGTCTCGGAATGACATATTGTGCTGCATGTGAGAAAACATGCAGCATTTTTTCTCTGTGGGAGAATTTGTCTTTTCGGAAGGGCGTAGAATCGACAGTTTTTACAAATTGTTCACCCAAAACGGAAATTTGCGGTTATAATGTAGGGAGATACACACAGGAGGGCAGGCTTATGGCAAAAACCGTGCTGATCGTAGAGGACGACCGCAATATTGCGGATCTTCTGCGCCTATATCTGGAAAAAGAGGGCTATGCGGTCGTGATCGCGCCGGATGGGCTGAAGGGTGTGGAGAAATTCCACGAGGTACAGCCGGCACTGGTGCTGCTGGATGTGATGCTTCCGGGCATGGACGGCTGGGGCGTGTGCCGCACGATCCGCGCCGAGTCCAAAACGCCGATCATCATGCTGACCGCCAAGAGCGAGACGGAGGATAAGGTACAGGGGCTCAAGCAGGGTGCGGATGACTATATCACAAAGCCCTTCGAGATGAAAGAGGTGCTGGCGCGCATTGAGGCCGTTCTGCGCCGCAGCGGGATCGAGCCGGAAAAGGCGGAGCGTAAGCTGACCTTTGATAAGCTCGTGATCGACATGGATGCGTTCGAGCTGACCGTAGATGGAAAGAAGATCCCGACACCGCCGAAGGAAATGGAGCTTCTGTACCATCTTGCTTCCACGCCCAACCGCGTCTATACGAGAAATCAGCTCCTTGACGAGGTCTGGGGCTTTGACTATTTCGGCGACACCCGCACCGTGGATGTACATGTGAAGCGTCTGCGCGAGAAATTAGAGGGCGTCTCCGACAAGTGGGAGCTGAAGACCGTTTGGTCGGTCGGCTATAAATTTGAGGTCACCGGCAGATGAAAACGACCTTCCGCAGGCATCTGACGCTGATTTTGTGCATTCTGCTGGGCGCAACGATTCTGCTTGGCGTGTCCTTTTGGGCACTGTTTAACCGCTATGTTGTGCAGACGGAGGAAAGCTCGCTCCGCAGTACGGCAGACAGCGTGTCAGGTTTAGTCGAGGCGTACAGCGCGGCATATCTGAACGACTGGAGCTTCCGCACCAATCTGGCAGTTGCGGCGAGTGCGTCGGAGAACGACATTCTGATCTGCGATGCGGAGGGCACGGTGCGCATCTGCGCAACGGATATACAGTACTGTGAGCATCAGGGACGCAGCATCGGGCGGAAAAATGCCGAACGCCTGTTCCGAAGCGGCAGTATGAGCCTGTCAACGGCGGCATCGCTCCTTTACGGCGAGGAACGGCTTGCTGTTGCGGTTCCTGTGCGATTGGAGGACGGCACGCCGCTGTGCATCATTCTGGTCTCCATGCCGCGCGCAGCAATGACGCGCCTGACGGGTAAGACCCTGCAGATCTTCGCCATGGTCGCACTGATCGTCTTCATTGCCGCGATCATTGCCACGCCCTATCTGACCCGCCGCGAGACAAAGCCGATCCGCGACATGGCGCAAGCGGCAAAGCAGATCGCCCACGGCGATTACAATGTGCGCGTTCCGACGGGCTATCAGAATGAGGAGATCGAGGAACTGGCAGTCGCGTTCAACAACATGACGCTTGCCCTGCAAAACTCCGACACGGTGCGGCAGGAATTTGTCGCCAATGTCAGCCATGAGCTGAAAACGCCGATGACGACGATCGCGGGCTATCTGGACGGCATGATCGACGGCACGATCCCGGAGGACAAGCACTATTATTACATGAATCTTGTCTCCACCGAGGTGCGCCGCCTTTCACGGCTGGTGCGTAATATGCTGGATGTTTCCCGTCTGCGCGATCAGGGCATCCCACAGGATCAGCTTGCGGATTTTGACATCTGCGAGGCGGCAGGACAGGCACTTCTGAGCTTTGAGCAGCGTATCAACCGCAAAAAGCTGAATGTGGACATTGACATGCCGGAGCTCGGCGTAAATGTCCGTGCACTGCCTGATGCGGTGACGCAGGTTTTGTATAATCTCATGGATAATGCGGTCAAATTCGTCAACGAGGGCGGTACGCTCTCGGTGCGCATTGTGCCGCGCGGCAGCAGTGCCGTCGTGACGGTCGGCAATACCGGCCCGACCATCGCGCCGGAGGAGCTTCCGCTGATTTTCGACCGCTTCCACAAGACGGATAAGAGCCGCTCGACCGACCGCGACGGCGCGGGACTCGGGCTTTATATCGTCAAGACCATCGTGCTGGCGCACGGTGAGGACATCTATGTGACCAGCCGCGACGGAAGAACGGAATTTACCTTTACCATGCCCCTGAGCAGGTGAGAATGGAGGGATGACTACGGAAGATCCGAGAATGCCGGACTATTACGGCACGGGGCGACAGCCGAAAAACGGGAAATCCTATGTCGGACTGGCAGCTGCGCTTGTGGTCGTCCTGCTGGCGGCGAATGTCATTCCGTTTGTGATCCCGCACCTGCAGGAGAAGCCGGAAGTCGCGGAGCGGTCAGCACTGACGGAGCAGAAGAGCCTGATGCTCCGCCCGGAGAACGGTCAGCAGGAGCAGACGTCGATCTGCGGTATGCTGATCTGCGATCTGGAGGACACACAGCGGCGCTACTGGGATCTGCCGAACGGCGTGATTGTCGGTCAGGTGGATGAAAACGGCACTTCGGCGCACGCGGGCATTCTGCCGGGCGATGTGATCCTCCGCATCGGCAGCGATCAGCCGGACAGCGTGCAGGACTGCATTGCGCTTTTGACTGCCTGTTCTGACGGCGAGAAGGTGCAGATGGAGATTTACCGCGGCGGTGAGGAAATCCGGATCGAGCTGACCTACCGCGAAGATTGAAATTGACCCGCGCAGGCATCTTTGCCTGCGCGGTGTTTTATTGCGAAGTACTTGACTTTTTTTCGTCTTGCAGTATAATTTGTTATACAAGTTATACGAAAGAGGTGACAACATGAGCAATACATCACACCCGGAGGGAAGGTTTCTTGCCCCTGTCAAGGTCGGCCCCAAGGGGCAGATCGTCATTCCGGCGGAGGTACGCGAAATGTTCGGTATTCACGCCGGTGATATTCTTCTTCTGTTGGCGGACAAAATGAGAGGCATTGCAATTCCCGATAAAGCGCAGACGAGGGAGCTTTATCAGAAGCTCACGGCGCAGATATTTCCGGAGGAAAATGCATGAACGCGATTGAAACAAACAATCTGACAAAGTACTTCGGTGCGGTCGCGGCGGTGGACAGACTGAATTTGACCGTGCGCGAGGGGGAGCTGTTCGCGCTTTTGGGTGTCAACGGTGCGGGCAAGACAACAACGATCAAGCTGCTGTCAGGTCTGCTCAGACCGACGGACGGCACGGCGCGGGTGCTCGGTTATGATCTTAAATCCGAACTGCCCGAAATCAAGCAGCGTATCGCCGTATCGCCGCAGGAAACGGCAGTTGCCCCCAATTTGACGGTGCGGGAAAATATGGAACTGATCGCCGACATTTACGGCGGTGACCGGGGCAGAGTGCTGACAATGCTGGAGGAGCTGGGACTGAAAAAGGTTGAAATATGCAGGGCGAAGACACTGTCCGGCGGCTGGCAGCGCAGGCTGTCGATCGCCATGGCACTGGTTTCCGATCCGAAGCTCCTGTTTCTCGATGAGCCGACGCTGGGTCTGGATGTGCTGGCACGGCGCGAGCTGTGGAAGGTCATTGCGGGGCTGAAGGGCAAGGTCACGGTGATTTTGACAACGCATTATCTGGAGGAAGCGGAGGCACTGGCGAACCGTGTCGGCGTGATGGGCGGCGGCAGTCTGAAGATCTGCGGCACGCCGCAGGAGCTTATGGAGGCGGCGGGAACGGATCGTTTCGAGGATGCTTTTATCCGGCTGGCAGGAGGTGAGATGCCGTGAAACGAGCACTCTGCTTTGCAAAGCGCAATCTGAAAGAAATGGTGCGCGATCCGCTCAGTCTATTTTTCGGCATTGCGTTCCCGATTTTGCTGTTGGTGCTTCTGAGCATCATCAACGGCAGTATTCCGGAAGAAGCACATATGGATCTGTTTGAAATGCAGAAGCTTGCGCCGGGCATCGGCGTATTCAGTCTGAGCTTCATCGCACTGTTTGCCGCGCTGCTGATTTCCAAGGATCGCGGCAGCTCTTTCCTGCTGCGCCTTTATACCTCGCCGATGACCGGCAGTAACTTCATTCTCGGTTATCTGCTGCCGTTCCTTCCGATGGCGGCGGCACAGATGATCGTCTGCTTTGGCGCGGCGGTGATCCTCGGACTTCCGCTCAGCGGCAATCTTCTGCTGTGTATTGCCGTCAGCCTGCCGATCACGGTGGTCAATATTGCCATCGGTCTGATCTGCGGCACCTGCCTGAGCGAAAAGGCAGTGGGCGGAGTCTGCGGTGCCCTGCTGACGAACCTTTCCGCATGGCTCTCCGGCATCTGGTTTTCTCTCGATCTGATCGGCGGCGCGTTCCGCACGGTCGCCTATGTTCTGCCCTTTGCGAATGCGGTGGATGCCTGCCGCGCAGCGATGGACGGCAGATACGCGGACATCCTCGGAACGCTTTGGATCGTCTGCGCATGGGCAGTCGGACTGCTGACTGTCGCCATCGTGATTTATACGCAAAAAATGAAACAAAAGTGATTTCCCGACAGGCAAATGATTCACAAAAAAGCTGCTGCAAACACCGTTTGCAGCAGCTTTTTGATATTAAATTACTTTGCGTACTCGGTCGCCTTTGTCTCTCGGATGACATTGACCTTGATCTGACCGGGGTATTCCAGCTCGGATTCGATCTTGCGTGCCAGCTCGCGGGCAAGCAGCACCATGTTGTCCTCGGATACCTCCTCGGGCTTGACCATGATACGGACCTCACGACCTGCCTGGATGGCAAAGGACTTCTCGACTCCGGGGTAAGAGCCGGTGATCTCTTCCAGTTTTTCCAGACGGCGGATATAATTCTCCACATTCTCACGGCGTGCACCGGGACGGGCAGCGGAGATCGCATCGGCAGCCTGAACGAGGCAGGCAATGACGGTACGCGGCTCGACATCATTGTGGTGCGCCTCAATGGCGTGGATGACATCGGGAGATTCATTGTATTTTCTGGCAAGCTCAACGCCCAACTGGACATGACTGCCCTCCATTTCGTGGTCAACGGACTTGCCGAGGTCATGCAGCAGACCTGCACGCTTGGCAAGGGTGACATCCACGCCCAGCTCGCTTGCAAGCAGACCGGAGATGTGCGCGACCTCGATGGAATGATTGAGCACATTCTGACCGTAGGAAGTGCGGTACTTCTGACGGCCGAGGAGCTTGATAAGCTCCGGATGCAGGTTGTTGATGCCGGTCTCAAAGGTGGCGCGTTCGCCCTCCTGCTTGATCACGCGGTCAACTTCCTTGCGGGATTTTTCAACCAGATCCTCGATGCGGGTCGGATGGATACGACCGTCGGCAATGAGCTTTTCCAGAGCCAGACGGGCGATCTCACGGCGGACGGGGTCGAACGAGGAAACGGTGATCGCCTCCGGCGTATCGTCGATGATGAGATCGACGCCGGTGATGGATTCCAGCGTGCGGATATTGCGACCCTCACGACCGATGATGCGTCCCTTCATTTCATCGTTGGGCAGAGCTACGACGGAAACAGTGGCTTCCGCGGCATGATCTGCGGCACAACGCTGAATGGCGATGGAAATGATCTCACGCGCAAGCTGATCGGCGTTGTCCTTGGTCTGTGCCTCGATTTCCTTGATCTTCATCGCAGCTTCGTGACGGCATTCGTTTTCAAGTGCTTTGAGAAGCTGACTCTTTGCATCTTCCTGCGTCAGTCCGGAGATTTTTTCCAGCATTTCCAGCTGGCTCTTTTTGATCAGGTTGACCTCCTCCTGCGTGGCGGCAACAGCGGCCTGACGCTTGTGGAGATCCTCCTCCTTGCGCTCGAAGGCATCCATTTTCTTGTCGAGGGATTCTTCCTTCTGCTGCAGACGGCGTTCCTGCTTTTGCAGATCAGCGCGGCGTTCTTTGACTTCTTTTTCGTATTCGGTACGGTTTTTATGGATCTCTTCTTTGGCTTCGACCAGCATCTCGCGCTTCTTGTTCTCGCCGCCCTTGATGGCTTCGTTGATAATGCGCGTGGCTTCAGCTTCTGCGCTTTTGATCTCGCGCTCAGCGACTTTTTTGCGGTAGGTAAAGCCGATGAAGAAGAATAGCAGTGCAGTTACGGCTACAATAATAGCCCAAAAATACCATTCCATATTCCGTGAATACACCTCCTGTTCTGTAAATTCGGGTATACGGTCGGCGCAATGCGCCGGAGAAAAAGCAACGCCTGTCCGGACTACCCCAAAGTCCGGAAAGACCATACTAATCCAAAGTTATTTTAATGTCCGTCGCGGCACTTGTCAAGGCATTTTTTCATATTATGTTAATCTTTACAGGCGTTTGCTTGACAGGCAGTGGGGAGGGTGCTAAAATACAGTTGCAATTTGCGGGTATGGTGGAATTGGCAGACACGCCGGATTTAGGTTCCGGTGGGCAACCGTGCAGGTTCAAATCCTGTTACCCGCACCATGCTGAGTGTTCATAACGCAAGTGAGTTATGGACACTCAGTTTTTATATGCTTCTTTGTATTTGAGCAGACTTTTTGGTCTGTTCATTTTCTTTTTCAGTTGGTTTTTACGCACTTAAAGTGCGTAACCCACTATGACACTTTCACGGCTTCACCGTGAAAAGATGTCTCTTGTCATTTAAGAGCTTCGTCCATTTTTGCCTTTTATATTGCAATTATTTGTACTCTATGCTATAATGATGCCACCACACAAACTGAATATGGCAATTTTTGCGGAGTCACATTTTTACTTTGGTAAAAATGCAGACTTCTGTTTTGGCGTCTCCGTGAGAATTGCCGAAAGTTTGTGTGGTAGCAAATCGAAGCTCTGCGTTTTTCGGTGCGTAGCTTCGGCTGCGCACTTTTTTAATTGTAAGGAGAACACGCACCATGCAAGAAAAGAAACTGACGGGCTATCCGTCCATCGACAAACCGTGGCTGAAATACTACACCGAAGAGGCGTTAGCGATGAAAGCGCCGGAGTGTACGGTCTATAGAAACATTTATGATAACAATAAGAATTATCCAAAGGATATCGCCATTCGGTATTTCAACAAAGATATTTCTTATGGAGTCTTATTTGAGCAAATAGATATTTGCGCAAAATCGTTAAAACAAATCGGCATTAAAGAGGGCGACTGTGTAAACCTTTGCACTGCCGGTGTGCCGGAAGCGATCTATATCGTGCTTGCTTGCAGTAAAATCGGCGCTATTGCCAATTTTATCAATCCTTTATTCACTACCGAGCAAATGATTGACCGCATCAACGACACCGAAGCAGAGTGGATCTTCATTCTGGACGAAATGTATTCCTACATAGAAAAAGCGTTGCCGAAAACCTGCATCAAAAACGCGGTCATCATTCCCGTATATCATTCCATGAAGAACCCGATCAAAACAATTGCTTTGCTCAAAGGAAAGACGAAAAGCATTTTGAAATCACAAGTGCCGTACCGCCTCATGCATTGGAATGATTTTGAAAGGGTCGGTACTTCTTATAAAGGTGAAACCGAAGCACCGTATCAAAAGGACACTCCTGTAATTATGGTGTATTCTTCTGGAAGCACTGGCGCATCAAAAGGAATTGTTTTATCAAATGACGCGTCAAATGCTACTATAACTGACTCACTTTCGTCCGGGTTATTATTTAAGCGCGGGGCTATGTTTTTACAAATGATTCCCGTATGGTTTTCTACCGGAATCATCCAATCTGTCCTCCTGCCATTGACTAATGGCGTTACAGTTATTTTGGAACCAACTTTTAACGCTGAAACTTTTGTTAAGGACGTTATAAAATATAAACCTTTCTTTGTGCTTGTTGCTACGAGCATTTGGCTCAAAGCCATACATATTAAATCCTTTAATAGGACACTGTCTTTTCTGGAGTTTCCTTTCACGGGTGGCGAAAAAGTGATACCTCAAAGCGAAATAGAAATCAATGCCTTTTTAAAAGATAAGGGTTGTTTGTCTCCTTTGATGAAAGGGTACGGAATGTGCGAGCTTGGTGGCAAAGTTACAGATAGTATTGTAGCCAACAAAAGCGGAAGTGTAGGAATTCCTATGGCGCACATTAATGTTGGAATTTTTGATCCAACAACTAATGCTGAACTACCCTATGGATGTCATGGAGAAATAAGAGTGGATTCTCCATCACATATGTTAGAGTACTATAAGAATAGAGCGGCCACTAAAGACTATTTCTGGAATGATAAAAATGGCGTGGTTTGGGGATGCACAGGAGATATTGGATACATAGATGAAGATGGATTGTTATTTGTTCTCGGCAGAGCCACCGATTCTGCAACTCTTGACAGCGGAAAAAAAGTGTATATGTTTGATATAGAAGATGTAATTTTGCAGGAAGAGTCCCTTTCCGGTTGTAAGGTAGTAGCAGTAGAGGAAAACGGACATATCGTTCTTGCCGCCCATATGACTGTGAGAAACGAGATTTCTTTTGACGAAAACAAACTCGCTCATAAGATTTACGAGAATTGTAAAGAGCGTCTGCCTATTGACGAGGTACCGACAAAATATAAGTTCCGCACCTCATTCCCCGTTCATTCCAACGGCAAACGCGACAACAACGCACTGAAACAGGAAAAAGAGGGGTTTATTGTGATTGAATGAATCGATTACCTCATACTTGAAAAACAAGAGGAAGAAATGAGCAAAGAATAATAATCCACTTGCGTAATGAACACTCAGACCATAAAGAAACGACAATTTTCGGCAGAAGATTGTCGTTTCTTTTTGTTCTTTTCTCTTTTCACTTTTCTCTCTTCTCTAAAAGAAGATTGTCGTTTCCGGAGAAAAGATAAGAAAAAAGGCAGCGCTGCTCCGCAAAGCATTGACTTCTAAAAATAAATATTTGTCCGTTTTTTGTAATCTCCGACTTTTTTTCAAAAAACTGTAGCCATTTTTTCCGGCGCATCGTATAAACAAGTGTCAAGACAAAAAACACACTGCAAAACAGGAGGAATTCGATATGTGGCCTTGGTGCTGATTGAACGATGAAAAACTCGATTCCATTCATAAACATATTATCCGAAACGACAAAACAGGAGGGAAAACCATGATTCCTGTGATTCCGACAGAAGCTGATCGCGCATGCTTCAACGGCAATGGCACCAGCATTGCAGAATATATCTGGAACTGGCTCTGCGGGCTGTTCTGATACAACATTTCAACGCAACAATCATTCGCCGGAGGCAATCGCTTCCGGCGATTTTCATTCAGACATAGATTGAAATAATATATCGCTTATGTTATAGTTTAATTTGCGACATAAAGAATACGATCGGATTGAAAGAAAATGAAAAAAACAATGATTAAATGGCTGGCTGCGCAGATGGCAGTTCTGCTTTTGATTGTTCCGGTGATTCTGTGCAGCGGCAGGGGAAATGCGCCGCGGACAGTTTTGACGGGCGGCATCGTGCTTTTGCTGCTTGCCGTGGCGGTCATGTCGCTTGCCCTGCGCTCATCTATGAAGGACACGCTCTATTCCTACCGGAACATCGGTCTGATCGGCGGCATCCTGTTTGCCTCCGTGCTCATTATCTCCCTGTGCGTTCTGCTTTTCTCCAACCCGGGCGAGCTGACAGTCAAAACGATCTTTCAGCGTGTGGTGAAATTTCCGCGGCGGTTTTCCTTCTATGCGCTGTTTGTGATCGTCGCGGTCAGCCTGCTGGTCGGCATCAGCAACATCGTTCTGATCCGCAAGGAGGGCTTCTGCCTGAGCAACGCCCTCAGCCTTGTCATTGCGGTGTTTTACATCGGCGGCACGGTGGTGGTCTATCTGGCTTCCGATTTCCTGACGGAGAAGGTCTATCTCCCGCAGGGCTTCTTTTCACAGCCGCTCTTTATCGCACTTCATACGGCGATCCCGCTGTTTCTCCTGCTCATGCTGTGCTATCTGGAATGTATCCTGGCAGGCTCGGCGATCATGGGCTGGAGAGCGGCGCATCAGAAGCCTTCGTACGATAAGGACTACATCATCATTCTCGGCTGCTCCATCGACAAACGCGGAGGTCTCTTGCCGCTGCTCAAGGGCAGAGTCAACCGCGCCATCCGCTTTGCGTGGGAGCAGGAGATCGCAACGGGGAAGCCCCTGCACTATGTGCCATCGGGCGGTCAGGGCGCGAATGAGATCATGAGTGAGGGCTCCGCGATGGAGCTGTATCTCAAAACACGCGGTGCGGAGGATGACGAGGTTTTCCCGGAGAAAAAGTCCACGGATACATGGGAAAATCTCTGCTTTTCCAAAAAAATCATTGAGGAGCTGAAACCGGGCGCGAGGGTGGCATTTGCTACGACGAATTACCATATGCTCCGCAGCGGCATACTGGCACGCAGGGCGGGGCTGGATGCGGAGGGCGTTGCAGGGGATACGAAGTGGTATTTTTGGCCGAATGGCTTTGTGAGAGAATTTTTCGGCATTCTCGCGCTGAATGTAAGGGCGCATATCACGGCAGCAGCCGCAATTGCTGTCGCCTGCACGGTGATCGGCTGTATCGGCTACTTCGGAAATCTGATCTGAACAGTAAAACACCCGTTGTCAAACAGCGGGTGTTTTTTGCACCAACCGTCAAAGTACGGCATAGGCTGTCGTAGAAACACGACGGGAGGTATCGTTATGGAGAAAATTGACCCAAAAAGGGCGCAGGAGGTATGGCAGCGGGTACTGCAGTCGCGGCAGGAGCATCCGGATGAGGAGCAGATGCGGCAGTGGATCGCGGAGATCATGGCAGTGGAACGCGGCTACCGCAGAATGAACGCAGGGCGGCAGACACCGCTTCTGCGGCAAATGGCGTCGGAGGAACAGCAGCACAGGAGGCAGCTTGCCGCGCTGTATTTTCTGCTCTACGGCAAGCGTCCGGATGTACTGAGCGGTGCGGCACCGGGAGGACGCTCCCTTGCCTCTGCACTGCGGGATGCATATACTGCAGAACAGAGGGCTGTTCGTCAGTGGCGCAGTGCGGCACAGCGTTGGATAACGCACCGCGAGCTGTTCGAGGATCTTGCGCAGGGAGATCAGCGGCATCTGGAGTTTCTGCGGCGCATCATGGCGGTAAATTTGTAATATTGGTACTTGTGAGAGCACATCCGATCTGCTATACTGGTAGGTACGAAAGCAAAAGGAGAAAAAGCCATGAAGAGAAAGATCTGTGCAATGCTGCTTATGATTTCCGTACTTCTTTCTGTCCTGCCCCTGCAGGCGGCAGCGGTCACGGGAACAGCACTGACGAACCCGCCGATAGACGGTGAGAAGGTCGTCATTTACAATATAGCAAGCAAGATGGCGATGAAGCATACCACTGCCGAGACCGGATATAACATTCCATCCGGCTCGGTGGCAGGCGGCACGCTCTGCAACGGTGCACTGATCTTTACGGTGCATTATGACGGCACCTACTATACCTTTGAAAACAAGGGCAGGTACCTTTGCACCTCTGACGAGGAAGATCTCTTTTTCTCCCCCACACAGACATCCTATACAAGGTGGAAGCTGATCCGACAGGACGGCGGCTATACGATCGAAAATGCGACAGCAAAGTACAGCGGCACAGGCAGGAATGTCTGTGTAGAATACTACGCACCGTCCTTCCGCGGCTGGACCTATGCCGGTAACTATGCCGAATATATCGCCATGGGCTTTTACCGCGTGGACGATCCGCACAATGTCGGTTTTGTCGTCAGCCCGACGGCTTTCATTGCCGCGCCGGATGCATACATCGGCACGGACTATTCCTTTACGGTACAGTTAGAGGATTTTACAGGAATAACATCTCTGAATGTGACCTGCTCTTTGGGCGGCGGCACGGCGAAACGGCTCACACCCTCCTCGCAATACGGCACGGCATACAGCTATACGCTCCCCGCGTCGGAGCTGAACGGACACAGCAGCCTGACCCTTTCTGCGCAGGTGACCAATGAATACGGCGTTTTCTACAGTGCGGCAAAGACGGTCGTGATCCGGGATGAGCCGCAGATCGGGCAGACCCTGCCGATCTACAGCACCTCAGTCGATGCACAGACCCGCCCGGAGATCGCGGCGGAGCTGATCAACTGCGGTACGGCACCGACCCTGCAGATGAAGCTGGACGGTGCAGCTGTTTCTGCAAAGACGGACGGCTCGTGGGCGACCTACACGCCCGCTGCCGCTCTGAGCACGGGCGCACATACCGTCAGCCTGCGTGTGACGCGAAAAGACGGAAAAACGGCAGAGAAATCCTGGGAATTTTATGTCGGCTCCAGACCGGTCAAGGCGTATTTCGGACAGATCCACTCGCATACGGACTATTCCGACGGCTATGGCACACTGTCAGAGGCGTATCAGCACGCCATGGGTGCGAAGGATGTCGATTTTCTGATCGTGACTGACCATTCCAACTATTTTGATACTTCCTCAACGGCAACGGTTTCCAGTTACTATAATCTTTCTCCTCTGAAATTGACAGAAGACAAAAGCACAACCAAATGGAAGGAAGCAAGATTAACAGCCGAGCAATACAACGAAAAAAGCACGGATTTTGTTGCCGCCTACGGCTACGAAATGACCTGGACGGCAGGTCCCGGTCATACCAACACCTTCAACACCTACGGAACGGTTTCCAAGAACAACCGTCTGCTCAATGAGAAGCTCGGCTATGCGGGAATGTACCTGTATGACGACCTCATGGTGAATGCCAATCGGGGACTGGACGAAAACGGAAATCCTACGGAACACACAAAACACATTGACAATGCGCCGATCGTTTCCCAGCTCAACCATCCGGGCGTGACCTTCGGCACCTTCGATGAATACGCGGGCTATAATGAGGCCCGTGACGAGGTCATCTGCCTGATCGAGGTCGGCAACGGCAGCGGCTCCGTGCTCAACAGCGGCTACTGGCGCAGCTACACCGAATATGACAAATGCCTTGCCATGGGCTGGCATGTCGCGCCGACCAACAATCAGGACAACCACAGCGGCAGATGGGGTGACTCCAATACGCACCGCACGGTCATTGTGACCAACGATTTTACCGAGGCAGGACTGTACCGTGCGATGTCGCAGCGGCGTGTCTACGCTACCGAGGATCAGAACTTAACGATCTATTATTATCTGAACGATGCGCTGATGGGAGACATCGTGCAGACGAATGACGACGAGATACATATTACCGCGCAGATCAGTGATCCGGACGGAGAGCGGCTGCAGACCGTGGCCGTCATCGGCGAAAACGGACTGATTTTGCAGTCCTTCACCGCCACAGGTGCAAGCTGCATGGTAGATACCCGCTTGAGCAATACGCAAAAATATTATTATCTGAAGATCACGGAGGCGGACGGCGATATTGCCGTGACCGCACCGGTCTGGGTCGAGCCGGATGTAAGCGGGATCTGCCGCCATGTGTGGGACAAGGGCACTGTTACGAAGCAGGCGACCTGCACAACGAACGGGGAATGTGTCTATACCTGCCTGCGCTGCGGCGAGACAAAAACAGAAATCCTTTATGCACAGGGACACCGGGAGGTCATCGACAGCGCGATCCCCGCGACCTGTACGGCAAGCGGCAAGACGGAAGGCTCTCATTGCTCGGTTTGCGGAACGGTGTTACGGGCGCAGACAGTCATCCCGGCGCAGGGACATCAGGTCGTGACCGATCCTGCGGTGACGCAGACCTGCACCGTGGACGGCAAAACCGAGGGCTCACACTGCGCAAGATGCGGCAAGGTATTCGTTGTACAGGTCATAACACCTGCGACCGGACATGACTATCAGAAGCATGAGATCATGGCGACCTGCACCGAGCCGGGCTATACAGAATATACATGTCTCCGCTGCGGGGATACCTACCGGCAAAATTTCACACCGCTGGCAGACCACACCTGGTCAGACGGCACAGTGACGCTTGTACCGACAACGCACAGCACCGGCGTAATGACCTATGTCTGCACGGTCTGCGGCAAGGAACGCACTGAGAGCATTCCCGCCACACAGCCTGAACGCCCCTGCGACGGCGGCAAGGACTGCCCGAGCCGTAAATTCACCGATGTAAAAAACGACTGGGCGCACGCGGGCATCGACTTTGCGATCGAGCGCGGTCTGTTCAACGGCATGAGCACGACAGCTTTCTGCCCGAACAGCCCGATGACCCGTGCCATGCTGGTCACGGTGCTGTGGCGGTACGCAGGAGAACCGATGGAGGGCGAAAACGGCTTCTATGATGTTTCCGACGACAAATGGTACGCAGATGCGGTCGCATGGGCGGCGGAAAACGGCATCGTCACCGGTGTCGGCGGCGGGAAATTCGATCCGAACGGCAATGTGACGCGGGAACAGCTTGCCGCGATCCTGTTCCGCTATGCGGATTCGATCGGCAGGGATGTCTCTGCAGGCAAAAAGCCGAGCGGGTTTGCAGACCGGAGCAAGGTCAGCTCATGGGCATCGGATGCGATGAGCTGGGCAGTTGCGGAAGAGATCATCGGCGGCGCAGAGAAGAACGGCAAGCTTTACCTCCTGCCGCAGGATGACGCGACCAGAGCGCAGGTCGCCAAGATGCTGATGCAATTTATCCGGAATGTCGCGGAATAATAGATAAAATACGAAGACGGTGCGTTTCGTTTTGAAAACGCACCGTCTCAGACTGTCAAAAAAGTCCGTAACCGTCAAAATAAAGATTGGTATGAACAGATTTGTCATTGCGAGGTTTGCGAAGCAAACCGTGGGTGCGCAGCCGTTAGCGACGAAGGAGCGCTACGGATGCGGCCTACCCCCTGCGGGTACAATCTGTCCCTTGCAGATTTTGAGCGTTTCCGATATACGGTAAAAATCTGAAATCTG
>PITX01000019.1 GCA_017577345.1 Clostridiales bacterium | reverse complement strand
GTGTCGATATGACCGTCCAGCAGAACCCTTGCACCGGGACGGTTGCCGCGGAGACAGCCGATCACATTGCCGTAGCCGTCAAAACGCACCTCGTCATAGCCGAGATCGCGCATTTCCTGCGCGATCAGCGCCGCGATGGGCTGTTCCTCGCCGGAATAGCTCCGTGTTTGGATGAGTTTGCCGCATAGTGCGACGGTTTTTTCATGCAGTTGCTCTTTCGTCATGCTCAGATGCTTCCTTTTTCACCGCGATCAGACGCGGCGCATGATAATTTCGTTTTTCCAGAAATTCCTGCACCGAGGCACCGAGCAAAACGGCTTTCTTCGAGTTGGAAAAAACATTGTAGCCGATAAAGCCCTGCTCACTCGGGCGCAGAGCGATAAAATGCGCGCCTTTTCGGTGCCAGAACCAGAGGATACTGACGGGAGCGGCTTTCGCCAGTGCGTCCATACGCTCCCGTTTCCTTGTGGCGTTGACGCGGCACCCGCGTTTGCGGAAGTAGTGCGTGACCGCGCCCGTCCATGTACCGAACAAACCGAACAAAATCGCTCCATATCGCTCAAAATCGCTGATTATCTCTGACGGATGGACGATTTCTCCCAAGATCCGGCAGGCGTTATAGACCGCGATCCAGCCGCAGCCGTTATAGCCTGCGGAGAAAAAACCGTAGCGAAGCTCCTTCGCGGGAGCCTCGCGCTGGTTATAGAGAAATCCGTCCGCATTTAACGTGCGGTTATGCCGCCGATTGGTCAGATGCGTGATGCCGTAGGCACCGAACAGGAGAATAAGCGCGGCGAGCACGATCAGAAGCGGGATCATTCGCTCAGATCCATTTCCGCGACGACTGCGGCACAGCGCGGACACAGACCGTCGGCATTTGCCTTGGTCGAATGCATCCAGCAGCGCGGGCACTTCACGCCCTCTGCCTCGGTCACTTCGATGTTGATGCCGGTGAAACGGGTGCTCTTGCCCTGTGCAAGAACACTGTCAGACGCTTTTTCGGTCAGCTTCACATCGGAAACGATGAACAGCTCGGGGAGGTCAAAGTCACGGAGGGCGTTCAGCACCTCATGCCCCTCGTCATCGAGCGCGTAGAGGGAGACATGTGCCTCCAGCGCCTTACCGATGCGCTTATCGGCACGGGCAGCTTCCAGAACGCTGTTGACATCGTCGCGCAGGGCGATGAGCTGATCCCACTTTGCCATCTGCTCGTCCGTGAGGGCGTAGTCGGCATACGGCTTTGCCAGCTCGTTGAGGACGATGTTGCGCACATCGTCACCGTCACGGTGCGGCATTGCCTGCCAGATCTCGTCGCAGGTGAAGGGCAGGATCGGCGCGTACATCTTCGCCAGTGCGTCCACGATCAGGAACAGGGCAGTCTGCGCACTGCGGCGCTTCAAACCGTTCTTTGCCTCACAGTAGAGGCGGTCCTTGAGAATGTCAAGATAGAAGTTGGACAGCTCGACCACGCAGAAATCGTTGATCGCGTGGGTCAGCACATGGAATTCAAAGTTTTCGTACGCCGCGAAGGAGGTGCGGATGAGCTCATTGAGCTTCGTGATCGCCCAGCGGTCAAGCTCGGACATATCCTCCGGACGGACGAGGTCGTTTGCGTCAAACTCCGCCAGGTTGCCGAGGCAGTAACGGGCGGTGTTGCGGAATTTCAGATAGCTCTGGGAAAGCTGCTTGAAAATCTCCTTGGAGCAGCGCACATCGGCGCGGTAGTCGGCAGATGCCGCCCACAGACGGACGATGTCCGCGCCGAAATCGCGGATCAGCTCGGCGGGATCAACGCCGTTGCCGAGGGACTTGTGCATGGCCTTGCCCTCGCCGTCGACCGTCCAGCCGTGCGTCAGGCACTTGCCGAACGGAGCACCCTGACCGAGTGCGCCGACGCTGGTGAGAAGACTGGACTGGAACCAGCCGCGGTACTGGTCGGCACCCTCCAGATACATGGCGGAAGGCCACAGCTCGGGATGCTCACGGCGCAGGGAGGCGATGTGGGTGGAGCCGGAGTCAAACCAGCCGTCCAGCGTATCGGTCTCCTTCTCAAACGATTTGCCGCCGCAGTGCGGGCAGGAAAGACCTGTCGGGATCAGCTCGTCTGCCTCGTGGGCAAACCAGTAGTTCGAGCCATGCTCGTCAAACAGCTTGGAGATATGTGCAATGCTTTCCGGCGTACAGACGGGTTTGCCGCAGTCCTTGCAGTAGAAGACGGGGATCGGCAGACCCCAGCGGCGTTGACGGGAGATGCACCAGTCTGCACGGTCACGGATCATGGAGACCATGCGATCCTTGCCCCATGCGGGAAGCCACTGCACATTGTCGCAGGCGGCGACTGCCTCATCCTTGAACGATTCGACCGAGCAGAACCACTGCGGGGTGGCACGGAAGATGATCGGGGACTTGCAGCGCCAGCAGTGCGGATAGCTGTGAACGATGTTCTCGGAGGCAAACAGCGCACCGCTTTCCTTCATGTCCGCCAGAATGACGGGGTTGGATTCGTCGGTCTTCATGCCGGCGTATTTTCCGGCATAGTCGGTATGACGGCCGCGGTCATCGACCGGAACGATCAGCTCCATGCCGTAGCGGCGGCAGGTCTGATAGTCGTCTGCGCCGAAGCCGGGCGCGGTGTGGACGCAGCCGGTACCGGAGTCCATGGTGACATACTCTGCGTTGAGCAGGCGGGAGGTCTTGTCGAGGAACGGATGCTTTGCCAGCATGTTTTCGAAGAAATTGCCGGGATGGGTCTCGACGATCTCATATTTTTCAATGCCGCCGACCTTCATGACCTTTTCGATCAGTGCCTCGGCGATGATATACATTTCGCCGTTTTCCGAGCGGACGATGGCGTAGCGTTCTCTCGGATGCAGGCAGATGCCCATGTTGCCGGGGAGCGTCCAGATGGTGGTCGTCCAGATGACGAAGCTCAGCCTGCTGTGATCCAGGTGGGACAGCTTGCCCAGATCATCCTGCATCGGGAACTTGACATAGACCGTGGTGCAGGGGTCGTCCTGATATTCGATCTCCGCCTCCGCCAGAGCAGTCTCGTCCTTCGGACACCAGTAAACGGGCTTCAAGCCCTTGTAGATATAACCCTTGCGGTACATTTCACCGAAGACCTTGACTTCCTCCGCCTCAAAATGCCTGTCCATGGTGCGGTAGGGATGCTCCCAGTCGCCCAGTACGCCCAGACGGCGGAAGCCTGCCATCTGCCGCTGGATGAAGTCCTCGGCAAAGTTTTCGCACGCATCGCGGAACTCGGTCACGGGCATGGTCTTGTGATTGAGCTTGTTCTTTTTGATGATCGCGGACTCAATGGGCATACCGTGATTGTCCCAGCCGGGGGTATAGGGAGTATAGTAGCCGCGCATGGCGTAGGAACGGACGATGAAGTCCTTGAGGGTCTTGTTCAGCGCATGACCCATGTGAATATCGCCGTTGGAGAAGGGAGGACCGTCATGCAGAACGAAAGCGGGCTTTCCCTGATTCTTTTCCAGCAGGAGACGGTAGACATCGATCCGGTTCCAATGCTCCAGCATACCCGGCTCACGGGCAGGCAGACCGGCACGCATGGGGAAGTCGGTCTGCGGGGTGATGATGGTATCTTTGTATTCCATAAATTTCCTCCAAGAAATGATAGTATAAGTTGATATGACAGAAACGGGAGATTTTTCGGTATTCGCCCCCTCGCAACAACGAAAGAGAGCGACACAAATAAAAACACCCCTGTCTCGGTCAAGAGACAGAGGTGTTTTCTTTCCTCTGCGGTACCACTCCTGTTCCCCCGAAAACGGGGGCACTCAAAACGCGGTAACGGGCGTGAACCGTCCTGCCTTACTCGAAGTTCAGGCGGATGCTCCGGGGTGATATTCACACATCGCGCAGCTGTCTTGCATCGACCGGCAGCTTTCTGTATGCGGAGGGTGTGCTGTTTGTCCCCATCAGCGCAGGGTGATTATTCCTTGGTCGGGTCGTAGTTACGACCGAATTTTAATTCCTCAAAAACCTTCTGCTTGGCAGGCGACAGCTCGCCGTGCAGAGGGAATGTTTCCTCAGCGGCAGGCGCTTCGATGGGTGCGTCCTCTGCCGGAACGGTCTCGGGGACGTCGATCGACTCCTCAACATGCTGTCCGATCTCCTCGATCAGCGCATCCGCCTTTTCCTCCGTAGAGGGGGCAATGGGATTTTTGTCGTAGTCGAACGGACGGGCAGGCTCTTCGGCAGGAGCGGCTTCCTTCTCGGGAAGCTCCTGCCTGCGAAGCCCGTCCAGTAGCTCCAGCTGACGCTTCAGACGGCGTTCCATGCCGTCAATGAACTGTGCCGTTGCCTGCTGTGCCGCTTCCAGACGCTCGGTTTCGCTGCCGATCATCGCGTCTGCATTCTGCGCCTTGACCGAGGCGGCTTCCTCCGCATCGCGCAGCATCTTTGCGCACTTCTTCTCGGCATCAACGGTCATCTGCTCGCAGGTTTTCTGCGCGGCAAGAATGGCGTTCTGCATGGAGGCCTCCTGCTTGCGGTATTCCTCCAGCTTCTCCACCAAGATCCGCATCTTGCTTTTCAGAACGGAGTTTTCTTTATAAAGGGTGAGATAATCTTCCGTCAGCGGTTCAAGCACATCGTCGACCGATGCCATGTCATAGCCGCCGAAGATGGCTTTTTCAAAACTGATCTCCTGGATCTGCTGCGGTGTCAGCATGATGAAACCTCCATTATATTTTTATGTAAGGTGAGAGAAAATAAGGCTCTGCGGATCAGAAATATACGCCATTGTTTTCCAGCTCTTCCGCCAGATCACCGACCACACCGACATTGTACGGGGTGACGAGGTAGGTGGAAATGGCAATTTTCTTGATCTTGCCGTCAAGGGCATAGGCACAGCCGGACAGGAAGTCCACCAGACGGCGGGCAACATCCTTGTTGGTCGTTTCAAGGTTGAGAACGACGGCCTTCTTGTCGCGCAGGCTGTCGGCGATCTCGGAGACCTGGTCGAAGCGCTCGGGCTTGACCAGAACGACCTGCAGCTGTGTGCCGGGGTTGATATTCACGACGCGACCGGTCGAGGGACGCACTTCTGCTGCCGGAGCGGCGGCAGTGCGGCCGTAGTTAGGAGCGGGGCGGTAGGGCGCGGGATCAGGCTCCGACTCTTCCTCGGGCAGCTCGTCGTCATAGTCATCATAATCGTCTTCCGTGTCGGAATAGGGGCGGGTCAGCTTTCTGATTTCATCCATCAGTCCCATGGTTGTATCCTCCGTATGTCAACTAATTTTATTTCTTTCCGTAATCTCTCGCGCCGAAAATCGCAGTACCGACGCGGATCATCGTGCTGCCGCAGGCAATGGCGTCCTCAAAATCGTCCGTCATACCCATCGACAGAATATCCATGCTAATATTATGATATTTTTTTGCTGTTATGTCAACAGCTATTCTCCGGATTTCCGTAAAAAATCTGCAATTATCTCCGCTTTTTTCCGAAACGGGAGGAATTGCCATCAGTCCGCGCAGACGGCAATGCGGGAATTGCGCTATCGATGCAGCGACTGCGTCAATTTCCTCCGGCGCAAAGCCGGATTTACTCTCCTCCGCGCCGATGTTGATCTCCAGCAGGATGTCCTGCACGATGCCTTGCTTTGCCGCTTCCCTTTCAATGCAGGCAAGCAGCTCCATGCGGTCGACGGACTGGATGAGATCGACCTTGCCGACGACCTGCCTGACCTTGTTGGTCTGCAAATGTCCGATAAAATGCACGCTTGCGCCGTCATAGGAATGCAAAGCCAGCTTGGCGGTCAGTTCCTGCACGCGGTTTTCGCCGCAGCAGGTGATGCCGGCAGCGATCGCCGCACGGACACGGTCTGCGTCGTTCATTTTTGTCGCCGCACACAGTACGATCTCCTTCGGATCGCGTCCGGCTTTTTTCGCCGCCAACTCCATTCTTGCACGGATAACAGCGATGTTTTCTGCGATCATTCCGCAATCACACTCCCGTCTCTGATCTCTTTTTCGGTCACTATCACGGTATCGTCTGCCCGCAGGCAGTCCGTGCCGCTGTTTTCCCGGCGAACCAGACAGAATTCGCCGTATTCATAGAGGATTTCCACCGGCTTCCACCGCGCCTTTGCGCCCGAGAGCACATATACACCCGCCTCACCGTCTTCCGCATAGACGGCGGTCTTGGGGATCCGCAGTCCTTCGTAGGTGCGGAAAATCAGCTCCGCCGTGACCTCCCGCAGGGCGGTGATGTCCTGCAGGTGCTCCTCGCACGACAAAATCAGCAGGCTTGCGCCGTCGTCATTCGGAGCAATGCGCTCTATGCGAACGGGTAGATTTTTCAGACTTTCACCCGGCAGACTCAAAAGCAGGGTATCGCCCGCTGCACAGCGGTCTGCGGCATCGGCGGGAAGCTCGGCGGCAAAAAACCATTTCTGCCCGAAAATCAGCCGCCCGATGGTGCGCTCGGGTACGGGGGCACGGCGTTTTTCGATGCCGCGCAGGTCGGAAAGGGTCATACCTTGCAGAAGCTCGGGCGTGAGGACGCCCTCATAGCCGTCCGTCACCAGGGAAAGACAGCCTGCCCGTGAAACGGTGATCGGCACCGTGCCGTCTTCGCACTGCGCCTGTAAAAGCGCGATCTGCTCTTCCAGATTGGAAAGCCGCGCCTGCACCCTTGCCGCATCGGCGGAGGTCAGACTGCGCTGCAGAACATACGGCTCCAGTGCCGCCGCAGCGGCACTCATGCGGGGGAAGGACTGCTTGACCGTCTGACCGGAAAGGCAGATGATATCCGCGGCGATCGTTTCATCCGCAGCGGTATAGTCCTTTGTACCCTCTGCCGCAAAGGCAAGTTGATCGCGCTGTGTCTGCAGGGAAAGCAGCTCGCGCTGTGCTTTTGCCGATTCCTCCGAGGCACAGCCGTAGGCGACCGTCTGCGCACCGCCGACCCGCTGCCCCTCGGACAGTGCCGCGACGCAGAACGGCTTACTGCTGACCAAAAGCTCCTCCGAACGCACCACAAAGCCGGAAACGGTAATACCGTCGCCGACTTCGCAGTAGACGGGCGTTTCCGGCGTGTAGTCCCCGCCCGACCGCAAAAAGACCGAGCAGAGGACAAATACCGCCAGAAGCACCGCCAGCAGTATGGAGGTTAGCTTTAAGTAAAATTCGCCCTGCTTTTTCATACTTCTCCCATGTTGCAGGACTGACCGCTCATTCCGCCTATGCGGCTACGCAAGAGGGAAGCGAACGGGCTGCAGCGGGACAAGCGTGGAGATCGCGTGCTTGTAGATCATCTGCTGCTTGCCCTCGGAGCTCAGAACGACGACAAAATTGTCGAAGCCGGTGACGATGCCCTTGAGCTGAAAGCCGTTCATGAGGAACATCGTGACCGGAGTGTGCTCCCTGCGCACTTCGTTGAGGATCAGATCCTGCAGGTTTTCTGTGTTTGCCATCATAGGTACCTCTTTTCTTGTTTTTTGGGATACCTATATTGTAGCGTTTTCGGATGTCGAAAACGGGGGAAACCCGTCAAAGAGTGGAAAATATTTCCATTTGTCTGACAATCATTCCGCCTGAAGGCTCCCTCTGCACGAGAGAGGCGGGTGTCGGGCTTTTGCGTAGGGGCGACCTTTGGTCGCCCGCCAACGAAAACATCCGAAATCTGACAGGGACAGATTGCCACGCCGCCTGCGGTGGCTCGCAATGACAGAAACGGAAGATTTTTCGTAAAAAAGAAGGCTCGCAATGACAGAAACGGAACGCTTTCTCAAAACATCAACCCCGGTTTACACGGCAAATCTTTCAGTCGTGTCATTGCGAGCCGATGAAATCGGCGTGGCAATCCGTGTCTTTCGGGCTTCGGACGCTGTTCCGTTATTCGGTTTGATCTGCCTGACTTGCACCTGAAAGGCTCCCTTGCGAAAGGGAGCTGTCAGCGAAGCTGACTGAGGGATTGGATGCACTGAAATTATGCGGGCATTGACCGAGTGCATGAAGAATCCCCCGGCACGGCTTGCGCCGCGCCACCCCCTTTAACAAGGGGGACAAAACGGAAATCCCCCGGCACGGCTTGCGCCGAGAAAGAGCGGGCGGCTGGTAGCTGCCCATACAGCCTGCTTCAATCTGCCTCTGCGATGCGACAGGCGGCGGAAAAGGTGTCAAACGGTGCATCGGGCAGCTCGATCCAGTGGATCGCCCCGTTGCGGCGAAACCAGGTGCGCTGCCGTTTGGCATAGCGGCGACTGCCCTGTTTTACGGCGTCGATCGCGTGCTCCCATTCGCCCTCACCGCGCAGGAATAAAGTCAGCTCCTTGTAGCCGATGGCCTGCATGGCGGTCGCGCTCGCCGGGATCCCGGTATCCAGCAGGGTGCGGACTTCCTCGACCAGACCCTGCGCCACCATCTGCTCTACGCGGATATCAATGCGGCGATAGAGCGTCTCGCGGTTTACATAATCCAGACCGATCCAACACGGGTCGTATTTGTTCGGCTGTTGTTTCGTCTCCAGATCGTGCTGCGTCATGGTCTTTCCCGTTTCCAGATAGATCTCCAGCGCACGGATGACGCGCTTGCGGTTGGACGGATGGATGTTTGCCGCCGCCTCCGGATCGACCTGCCGCAGACGCTCCATGAGGACCTCAATGCCCTGCGTTTCTGCGATTTTCGTCAGCTCCTCGCGCCGACCCGTCTCTGGAAACGGCGCAAACTGCCGTCCGGCGATCAGCGAATCGACATACAGCCCCGTGCCGCCGACGATGATCACGCGCTTGCCGCGTTGCAGGATGTCCTGCACACAGCGGTCGGCATCGGACACATAGCGGCTGACGGAATAGGACTCCCGCGGGTCGAGGAAATCCATCATATGATGGGGGATACCTCCCATTTCGTCCATCGACGGTTTTGCCGTGCCGATGTCCATGCCGCGGTAGAGCTGCATGGAGTCGCAGGAGACGATTTCCGCGTCATATTTCTGCGCCATTGCGACAGAAAGCGCGGTCTTTCCGGTCGCCGTCGGACCGACGATGCAGATGATGTCCTTCATATTACGCCCTCTTGAACTGGCGTTCCAACTGCGAAGCGGTCAGCACGGCGCAGATCGGTCTGCCGTGGGGGCAGTATTTCAGATCATCCCGTGAAAGCACCTCTTTGACCAGTGCGGCAAGCTCCTTTTCATCGGTGTGCCAACCGCCCTTGATCGCCGCCTTGCAGGCGACGGTATGCAGGACGGCATCGCGCATGGCGGTGGGGTCGGTACGCTTGCCGCTTTTCAGGTCGGAGGCAAGCTGCTCAAGGGTGCTTTCCGCCTGCTCCGGGGCAAGCTCGGCGGGGATCTGCCGGATGGCGAGCACACCGTCGCCGTAATCGCTCACCTCGAAGCCCGCTTCGCGGAGCAGGTCGGCGTTTTCCAGAAGAATGGCGGATTCTTCCCGTTCAGGTTTACATAATATCGGAGTCAGCAAGAGCTGCGGCACGATCGGCTCGGCAGCCTTGCGCAGTTTTTCAAATAAAATTCGCTCGTGAGCGGCGTGCTTGTCGATGAGCAGGACATTTTTGCCCTCTTCCACGATGATATAGGTGTTCAGCACCTCGCCGACGATGCGGTAAGGCTCGGTTTTCAGCTCGATTTCCTGCTGTGCTTCGGGCTGTTCCGCTTTCTTTTCCCGCGTTGCGGGCTGCTTCTGCCGATCCAGCGCGGCTTTCAGCTCCGGCGTCATCTGAGGACGCGGTGCTTCCCGGATCACTTCGGCAAACGCCTTATAATCCTCCGCGTTCATCGTGCGGAAGAAGGTGCTTTTTGCGGGGGAAGCGACTGCCGCAGACGGCTGACTGACCGGCATGTTCGGCGTGGCAGGCAGCGGCTCCTGCTTCGGAAGCTTCATCTCCACGCGTCCGGAGGCTTTTTCCAGTGCTCCCTCCACGCCGTAGCGGATGCAGTCAAACAGGTCGCGCTCGTTGAGGAATTTGACCTCGACCTTTGCAGGGTGGACATTGACATCGACCAGATGCTCCGGCAGGGTCAGATGCAGTACGCATGACGGGAAGCGTCCGACCATGAGCTGATTGCGGTATGCCTCCTCCAGTGCGGCGGTCATCGTCTTCGAGCGCACATGGCGGCCGTTGACGAAAAAGAGCTGATTGGCGCGGTTGCCGCGGGTGGCGTTGGGCTTGGAAACATAGCCGGTCAGCGTGTAGTTTTCCCAATGGCTGCCGACCTCGACCATTTCCTGCGCAGACTGCCTGCCGAGCACGGCGTAGACGGCACTGAACAGCTTGCCGTCACCGGGGCTATGCAGGACTTCTTCTCCGTCGCGCAGGATGCGGACGGAGACCTCGGGATGGGCGATCGCCAGTCGGGAGACGGAGGAAATCAGCGCGGAGGCCTCCACGGAATCGCGCTTCATGAATTTCATGCGGGCAGGGGTGTTGTAAAACAGGTCACGGACGATGATGGTCGTGCCGTCGGGACAGCCGACGCTGTCGCGCTCTGTCACCGTGCCTGCTTCCAGATGCAGACCCGTGCCGAACGCGCTGTCAGCGGTCTTGGTCATGAGGTCGATGCGCGACACGGCGGAAATGGCGGCAAGTGCCTCACCGCGGAAGCCCAGCGTGTGGATCGCCTCTAAATCGGATGCCTGCCGCAGCTTGCTCGTGGCATGGCGCAGGAAGGCGATCTCCGCATCCTCTGCGGACATGCCGCAGCCGTCATCGGTGACGCGCAGGAAGGTCATGCCGCCGTTTTGCACCTCGACGGTGACATTTTTCGCGCCTGCGTCGATGGCATTCTCCACCAGCTCCTTGGCGGCACTGGCAGGACGCTCTACGACCTCGCCTGCGGCGATCAGATCGGCAACATGCGGGGAAAGCTGTTGAATTTTCGGCATGCGTATCACCTCAAAACTCATCTTATTCTTGCGCCGAAGGCGCATATCGAGTGCTCAAGCACATATCGAACGCGTCAGCGTATATCGAAGCTCCCCGCACGGGGAGTTATCTCGCTGCGAAGCGAAGCTTCGCAAAGGGGAGTTATCTCGCTGCGAAGCGAAGCTTCGCAAAGGGGAGTTATCTCGCTGCGCCATTGTTCTTTGCCGTAGTAATTGATGCGATCAGCTTACGCTGAATTGTCCCTCTTATTTGATTGAGAGTCAGAAATTGATTGTCAGACAGCTTTCTTTTTCTGTGCAGAAGCGCAAGCCAATATTCCGTTTCGGAACACTCTTTTAAAGAAAGCTCAAGCTTGTGTACAAAATCCGCCCTGCTCTGCGCATATTTGGCCTCAAAGAGGTTGGCACCAATCGACGAGGATGACCGTATGATCTGGTCAACATATACTCGACAACCTTTGATCTCATCACATAGATCAGAAATTGACAAGGCAAATTCAATTGTCATTTCACGCAGTTCGTTTTTGTTCTCTGTCATCGTGCAGTTCCCTTCTGACTGTGCGTCGGGATATTGCCTTACGGCAATTCGATATATGCTCGCTATTGCTCGCAATCGATATATTTGCTTCGCAAATTCGATATGAGAAAACTCCCCGTTCTTGCGCCGAAGGCGCATATCGAGTGCTCAAGCACATATCGAACGCGTCAGCGTATATCGAAGCTCCCCGCACGGGGAG
>PITX01000178.1 GCA_017577345.1 Clostridiales bacterium | reverse complement strand
CGGCGCCATCAGCGCAATCTTGAGAAGGTCACTGACCTCGTCATTAAGGATGAGCTGAACGGAAGAATCTCCGACAGCCGGCTGGACGAGGGGAGTCTTGAAAAAGCGGCTGCGGCGTACCGAGCGGTTGAATTTGTCAATGGCCGCCTGCGCACGCTGCATGACCGGATATGCCACGGCATCCTCCGTTACCGCGCACGCCTCTCTTCCCTTTTCCGTGATGACAAAGCGGTTGCCCTCGACTTCCTCCAAATGACCGCTTTCGACCATCTGCGGCACCGCCTGCGCCAAATCGAAGTAGCTCAGGCAGTCATCCTGATAGGCAAGCTCATATATTTTCTGCAGATCCACCGGATACATCACCCGTGCCATAATATAAAGGATCAGCAGCTTGACATCCAGCATATCATGAATAAATCCGTGTTGCTCCATACCCTTCTCTCTCCCTTTCTTTCTGATAATATTATAACGCACCCTGCCGTTCTTGACAATAACTCTTTTGCACCAATTTGCAAAAAAAGCATAGCATGAAGCGAAAGGATGTGTGCGCATGGATTTTTGGATAATAGGCGGAGATGCGCGGAATTTCTGGGCGGCAAAGCATCTGCAGGCGAACGGACATGCGGTAAACTGCTTCGGCGTTCCGAACGCGCCTGATTCACCGCTTCCATTCTATATTGAACGGCTGATCCTCCCCTTCCCGTCCTTTCAGGGCGCGTTGGTGCGGGGGCACTCCGCCATCCCGATGGAAGAGGTTTTGCAGCATGTGGATGCGGACAGCACGGTTTACGGCGGTCTGTTCGGGACATGGCGGGAGGCGTTGGAACATCACGGCACGACTGTCCGCGATTTGTACGGCACCGAGCCTCTGACAACTGCAAACGCCATTCCGACGGCGGAGGGCGCAATACAGCTTGCGATGGATCACTCACCGATCACGCTCCACGGGGCTCAGTGTCTGGTCATCGGCTTCGGGCGCGTTGGAAAAATTCTGGCAAGGAAGCTGCACGGACTGTCCGCCTGCGTGACCGTTGCGGCGAGAAAACCGACAGATCTCTCCCTTGCTGAAGCGATGGGGCTGCAAACCGATTTGACAGGAAAGTACCTGCACGGGTTGAGGCAATATGATTTCATCTTCAACACCGTTCCGGTCACGGTACTGAACGAAGCGCAGCTGAGCACGCTATCACCCGGCTGTCTGCTTTTAGAGCTTGCCTCCCTGCCCGGCGGTTTTTCACAGGAGTACTGCAAGGGACATCAGATCAACTATCTGTTCGCGCCGGGACTGCCGGGACGCTGTGCGCCGAAATCCGCCGGTGCAATCTACGCGCAGAACATCCTCGATGATCTCCGAAAGGAGGAAATAACATGAAACAAACCGTCGGCTTTGCCCTGTGCGGTTCGTTCTGCACTTACCGAAAAACGATCGACGCACTTCGCGTTCTGGCAGAGGAATATACCGTTGTTCCGATTTTCTCCGAGGCAGGTTACTCGATCGACAGCCGCTTCGGAACTGCCGAGGACTTCCGCAGTGAGGTAGAGGCCATCTGCGGAGCAAAGGCTCTGCATTCTATTGCCGAGGTGGAGCCGTTCGGCCCGAAAAAATTATTGGATCTGCTGATTGTCGCACCGTGCACAGGAAATACGCTCGGTAAGCTGGCCAACGGCATTGCTGACTCCCCCGTGACCTTTGCCTGCAAGGCACATCTGCGCAACGCCCGACCGATCGTGCTGGCGATCTCCACGAACGACGGGCTTTCCGCAAGCGCGGAGAATATCGGCAAGCTTCTCAATCGCAGACATTACTTTTTTGTCCCCTTCGGGCAGGACAGTCCGATTGGAAAGCCGTACAGCCTCGTTGCTGACATGACACTGCTGTCGCAGACCGCTGCAGCCGCTTTACGCGGGGAGCAGATTCAGCCGCTGCTGAAGTAAGCCTGTTGCATTTTTTCCACTTGGCGGATATAATAGAAACAGAAATACAAAGGAGGACAGATCATGCCCGCATTCAGTCTGATCGTACCGATCTACAAAATCGAAGACTATCTTCCCAAGTGCATTGACTCCGTTCTGGCGCAGACCTGTCAGGACTTTGAGCTGCTTTTGGTGGACGACGGCTCTCCCGACGGCTGCGGTGCCATCTGTGACGACTATGCGCAGCGATACCCCGAGAAGATCCGCGCCATCCATCAGCCGAACGGCGGTGCCGGTGCAGCAAGAAATCACGGCATTGAGCTGTCCGCGGGCGATTATCTGCTGTTTATTGACGGGGATGACTACCTTTCAGACAATTTCCTTGCCGATCTCAAGAAAACGATTGACGCTACCCCTGCTGACCTGATCTTATACGGCGCAGAGGTGGAAAAGAACGGCAAAAAAGTCGGAGAACTGCATGAGCTGGTCGATCAGGGCAAACTGCTTACAGTCAAAAACGAGCCCGATCTTTTCTTCGGTGTCATGGCACCGTGGAACCGCGCCTATCGCCGCAGTCTGTTCACGGAGCATGACATCACCTTCGCCACCAAGGTCTGGTATGAGGATATCCGCGTTGTCACCAAAATCCTTGCCGTAGCGGAAACGGCGATCCGTCTGCCGCAATGCTACTATCACTACCTGCAGCGCGAAGGCAGCGCAATGAACAACAAAAACAGCGAGCGCAATATCGAAATCATCTATGCCTATGACGACATTCTCAACTGGTATCAGTCGAACGGCTTCTACGAAAAATACCGCGATGCGCTGGAATTTCAGGCAATTCAGCATATCTGGCTTGCCGCCACTGTGCGCGTCCTGCTCATTGACCGGAAGCATCACCTGATCGCGGATTTCCGCGCCTACATGGAAAAGAACTTTCCGCGCTTCCGCGAAAACAGATATCTTTCCAAGCTGGACGGCAACAAGCGTTTGATATTTAAGTTGCTGCTCAAAAAACGCTACCGCACCGTCCGCATGATCTTCCGCGTAAAAAACCGCCTCGGGAAATAAAGTGGGGCTGTCGCAAAATTCGCAATTTGCACAATACTGTCATTTCGCAGGGGGGACGATGCCCTTGTCCCCCTGTGAAAGAGAAACGCTTCATCCTTTGTCCCCCTTGCTAAAGGGGGTGGCACGGCGCAAGCCGTGACGGGGGATTTCATTAGTAAATAAGTGATGTATTTTCTAATTCTGCGAATTGGAAAATGATTTAAAATTAACGGAGACAAAACCCCTCCACCGCTTCGCGGTCCCCCTCCCCTTAGCAGGGGAGGACAAAAGCGCGGCGCACTTGAGGTTTTTCTTAACAATGACATATTTGACAATTTCAATCTCTGTTTCGACAGTTACGGTCTTTCTTGACAATATGATTTGCGCAC
>PITX01000177.1 GCA_017577345.1 Clostridiales bacterium | reverse complement strand
TTTTTCGACCGCTGCCACTCCTTTTTGCTCGCTGTTTCCGCCACTGGCGGCGCTCGCAAACGTCCTATCTTCCGAACTTTTTGACAGCCTGTCAGCGTGTCGAAAAGGGTTTTTCGACACGCTGAAACGGACTGCCGAAGCAGTCCGTTTGTTAATTATTAATAAGCTACGCCCCAGTAGATCATCTTGTTGGCAGGCTTTCCGCAGATCGGGCAGACATCGTCCAGATGCTCCTGCGCAAACGGCATACAGCGGCTGGACATACCGGCAACCTCTTTCATCTTCAGCTCGCAGGCTTCTTCGCCGCACCACATGGTCTTGACGAAGCCGCCCTTTTCCTCCTGAATCTGCTTGGCTTCCTCCAGAGAATGTGCGACATAAGTATGCTCCTGCAGGTTTTTCAGCGCACGCTGATACAGTCCGTCATGTACTGCCTGCAGCTGCTCTGCCGCCGCATTTTCCAGCCCGTCAAGAGAGACGAATACCTTTTCGCGGTTGTCGCGGCGCACCATGCAGCACTGATTTTCCTCCATATCCTTCGGACCGATCTCCACACGAAGCGGAATGCCCTTCATCTCATACTGCGCGCACTTCCAACCCATGGAATTGTCGGAGGTGTCCATCTTGACGCGGTAGCCTGCCGTGCTCAGGCGGTCGGCCAGCTTCTGTGCCGCTTCAAGGACGCCTTCTTTATGCTGTGCAACGGGAATGACAACGATCTGCACAGGCGCGATCTTCGGCGGAAGCACCAGCCCGTTGTTGTCGCCGTGGGTCATGATGATGCCGCCGATCAGACGGGTCGATACGCCCCAGGAGGTCTGATGCGGATACTCGCGCTGATTGTCCTTGCTCGTAAAGGTGATGTCAAAGGCTCTGGCAAAGCCGTCGCCGAAATAGTGCGAGGTGCCCGCCTGCAGTGCCTTGCGGTCGTGCATCATACATTCGATCGTGTAGGTCGCCTCTGCGCCGTTGAACTTTTCCTTCTCGGTTTTCTGACCGCGTGTGACCGGCATGGCAAGCACATTTTCGCAGAAATCGGCGTAGACATTCAGCATGCGCTCGGTTTCCTCACGGGCTTCCTCTGCCGTTGCGTGCATCGTGTGACCTTCCTGCCACAAGAATTCGCGGTGACGCAGGAAGGGACGGCTGGTCTTTTCCCAGCGCAGGACACTGCACCACTGGTTATACATCATCGGCAGGTCGCGGTGCGACTGGATGACATTGCGGAAATGCTCGCAGAACAGCGTCTCAGAGGTCGGGCGGATGCAATAGCGTTCCTCCAGCTTTTCGCTGCCGCCCATCGTGACCCATGCGCATTCCGGAGCGAAGCCTTCCACATGATCCTTTTCCTTCTGCAGCAGAGATTCTGGGATCAGCATCGGCATATAGACATTCTCCGCGCCTGTTTTCTTAAATTCCGCGTCCAGCTGCTTTTGGATTTTTTCCCAGATCGCATAGCCGTACGGACGGTAGATGAACATACCCTTGATGGAAGAATAGTCGATCAGCTCCGCTTTTTTACACACATCTGTGTACCACTGCGCGAAGTCTACCTCCATATCGGTAATCTGTTCAACTTTCTTATCCTTAGCCATCTTTATATTCTCCCTTTCGGTCTTTCGGTAATTTTCCTAACCTATTGTATCACATCTGTCAAGTGATTTCATAGAATGTGCTGTGATCTTTTTGCCCCAAAGGAGGACGCCATATGGTGACGCTCACGATCACCCTCGACCCGGCAGTTGCCTCATTTTATCAGCGCGTCGCGGAGCTGGCGGATATGCCTGTGGAAACTGTGCTTGCGGACGCTCTGTTCAAGCTCGCGGGAGAACTGTCTCTGGAAGCGATGCGGAAAAAGTAGTCGATGGGAATTGTTTTTTGTTCAGAAAGCTGATATAATAGCTTAACAGAGGTGAAATACGAATGAAATCGATCCGTGATGTTTATAAGATCGGCGTAGGTCCGTCCAGCTCCCATACTATGGGACCGGAATGTGCTGCGAAGCTGTTTGCGGAAAAATACCCCGATGCGGAGCGTTACTGCGTGAAGCTCTATGAGTCGCTTTGCAAGACCGGTCGCGGGCACGGCACGGATCGTGTTCTGTACGAGGTGCTCGGCAAGACAAAAACGGAAGTTCAGTTCTGTGAATACACCGTCGAGCCGTTGCCTCATCCCAATACGCTGGACTTTTTCGCCTATCGCGGAGAAGAGGAAATCGGTACGATGCGCGTATACTCCGTCGGCGGCGGTGATATCGTCATCGACGGTGAAGAGCCGTCTGTTGCCGATGAGGTCTACCCGGAAAACTCCTTTGCGGAGATCGAGCAGTTCTGCGCATGGCGGTACATCTCCCTCAGCGAATATGTAGAACTGAACGAAGGACCGGAGATCTGGGATTTCCTCGCGGAGATCTGGCGGGCAATGAAACGCTCCATTGAAGTCGGGCTGCATTCCGAAGGTATCCTGCCCGGCGGTCTGAATGTGGAGCGGAAAGCACAGCACCTGTGTTCACAGGAGGTACCCGATGAAATCCCACAGGTGCGTGAGCTGCGCCTCGTCTGTTCCTACGCCTTTGCCGTTGCAGAGGAAAATGCCGCCAACGGTACCATCGTCACTGCACCGACCTGCGGCTCGTGCGGCGTTCTGCCGTCTGTGCTGCTGTATATGCAGGAGCGGCACGGCTTTTCGGATGAAAAAATTCTTCAGGCACTTGCTGTTGCCGGTCTTTTCGGTGCCCTCGTTAAGCGCAATGCTTCCATTTCCGGTGCAGAGTGCGGCTGTCAGGCTGAAATCGGCACCGCCTGTTCCATGGCTGCCGCCGCGCTGTGCACGCTGATGGATATGACCATTGACCAGACGGAATACGCCGCTGAGATCGCCATGGAGCATCAGCTCGGTCTGACCTGCGACCCTATCTGCGGTCTGGTACAGATCCCCTGCATCGAGCGAAACGCCGTTGCCGCAAAACGGGCGATGGACGCATTCAACCTTGCCCATTTCCTTTGCGGCACAAGAAATATCAGCTTTGATATGGTCGTGCGCACCATGAAGGAAACGGGTCAGCACATGAACGAAAGTTACCGTGAGACCTCCGAGGGCGGTCTTGCACGGCTTTATAACCGCAGAAAAACGGAATAAAGATGATAAAACACGCCGGATTGGGTTTAAGTCCAATCCGGCGTGTTAGACTGTCAAAAAAGTCCATAACGAACAAAAACAGAATAATCTTCTTTCTGTGTCATGCGAGCCATTAGGCGGCGTGGCTGCGCAGCCGTTAGCGACGAAGGAGCTTTACGGATGCGGCGTACCCCTTGCGGGTATGCGGGTGCAATCTGTCGCTACCAGATTTCGGAT
>PITX01000176.1 GCA_017577345.1 Clostridiales bacterium | reverse complement strand
GACTTCCATCTCAACCAGCTCCAGCAGCTCCTCGTCGTCAACCTGATCGCACTTGTTCAGGAACACAACGATAGCGGGCACGCCGACCTGACGGGCCAGCAGCAGGTGCTCCTTGGTCTGAGCCATGGGGCCGTCGGTAGCAGCGATAACCAGGATAGCGCCGTCCATCTGAGCAGCACCGGTGATCATGTTCTTGATATAGTCAGCGTGACCCGGGCAGTCAACGTGAGCATAGTGACGGTTGTCAGTCTCATACTCGACATGAGCGGTATTGATTGTGATACCGCGAGCCTTTTCTTCGGGAGCCTTGTCGATGTTAGCGTAATCAGTGAATGCAGCGCCGCCCTTCATAGCGAGGTACTTTGTGATCGCTGCGGTCAGGGTGGTCTTGCCATGGTCGATGTGACCAATGGTGCCGATGTTTACATGGGGCTTTGTTCTTTCGAATTTCTGCTTTGCCATTGAAAAAATCCTCCTGTTTGATTTATGAATGGTAAATTTTATTTTTTTACTCGGATAGTTCCACTATACACTACTTTCAGCATAATAGCAAGAACTTTTTTAGTAAGAACCTTGTTTTTCAACGATTTCCTGCTGAAGATTCTTCGGCAGCTCGATGTAATGACTCGGTTCCATAGAGTATTGTCCGCGACCCTGTGTATGGCTTCTCAGGTCAGTCGCATAACCGAACATAGATGCCAGCGGTACATTCGCATCGATCTGTGTTGCACCGTTTCGCGGGTTCATGCCGAGGATATTGCCGCGGCGCGATGAAAGATCACCGATCACATCGCCGGTATATTCCTCGGGGACAACAACGCTGACCTTCATGATCGGTTCCAGAACGACGGGATCCGCCTTGCGGCAGGCTTCCTTGAACGCCATGGAGCCGGCGATCTTAAAGGCAAGCTCAGACGAGTCGACCTCGTGGTAGGAGCCGTCATACAGCGTGACCTTGACATCCACGACCGGGAATCCGGCAAGCACACCTGCCGTCATCGCGCCCTGAATACCCTGATCGACCGCCGGAATGAACTCCTTCGGGATCGAGCCGCCTGTTACGGCGTTGATGAATTCGTAGCCCTTGCCGGATTCGTTGGGCTCCAGCTTGATCTTTACATGACCGTACTGACCCTTGCCGCCGGACTGACGGGCATACTTCATATCGACATCCGCATTGCTGCGGACGGTCTCCTTATAGGCGACCTGCGGTGCGCCGACATTTGCTTCGACCTTGAACTCCCGCAGGAGACGGTCGACAATGATCTCCAGATGGAGCTCACCCATGACGGCAATGATGGTCTGCCCGGTTTCAACATCCGTATAGGTTTTGAAGGTCGGGTCTTCCTCAGCCAGCTTCATCAGGGCGATGCCCATTTTTTCCTGTCCTGCCTTCGTTTTCGGTTCGATGGCAACACGAATGACCGGCTCGGGGAATTCCATGGATTCGAGAATGATCGGATGCTTTTCATCGCAGAAGGTATCGCCTGTCGTGGTGTTCTTCACGCCGACGACTGCGGCAATATCGCCGGAATAAACCGTATCACGGTCTTCTCTGTGATTCGCGTGCATTTGCAGAATTCTGCCCATTCTTTCCCGCGCACCCTTGGTCGAATTGAGAACGGTCGTTCCCTTATCGACATAGCCGGAATACACGCGGAAGAAGCAGAGCTTGCCGACGAACGGATCGGTCGCGATCTTGAACGCCAAAGCGGAAAACGGCGCCGAATCATCGGCAGGACGGAATTCCTCTTCGTCTGTCTTCGGATTGATACCGGTAATTCCCTTCTTATCCAGAGGAGACGGCATGAAATCCACGATCGCGTCCAGAAGCTCCTGCACGCCCTTGTTCTTATAAGAGGTTCCGCAGGTAACGGGGATCATTTGAACACCGATGGTGGCCTTGCGGATGGCGGCACGCAGCTTATCCTGCGGGACATCCTCGCCCGTCAGATACAGCTCCATGATCTCATCATCCTGGTCGGAGACGGATTCAATGAGCTTCTCACGGTATTCCTGTGCAAGGGCTTTCATATCCTCGGGAATTTCTTCCTCACGGACATCCTTGCCGAGCTCATCATAGAACACATTCGCCTTCATCTTAATGAGGTCGATGACGCCCTTAAACTCGGCTTCCGCACCGATCGGCAGTTGGATGGGAACCGCGTTACATTTCAGCCGATCATGCATCATGTTGAGAACATTGAAGAAATCCGCTCCCGTGATGTCCATCTTGTTCACATAGACCATGCGCGGAACATTGTATTTGTCGGCCTGACGCCAGACTGTTTCGGTCTGGGGCTCTACGCCTCCCTTGGCGCACAGCACAGTCACCGCACCGTCCAGCACGCGCAGAGAGCGTTCGACCTCAACAGTGAAGTCGACATGACCCGGCGTGTCGATGATGTTGATGCGGCAATCGTTCCAGAAGCAGGTCGTTGCAGCAGATGTGATCGTGATGCCTCTCTCCTGCTCCTGCTCCATCCAGTCCATGACTGCATTGCCCTCATGAGTCTCGCCTAATTTATAGGTACGACCCGTGTAGAACAGAATGCGCTCGGTCGTGGTGGTCTTGCCTGCGTCAATATGCGCCATAATACCGATATTTCTTGTATTCTCAAGAGAATATTGTCTCGGCATTGCGTAACTCCTTTTCGGTTACCAACGGAAATGGGAGAATGCCTTGTTGGCTTCTGCCATCTTGTGCGTATCTTCGCGCTTCTTCACAGACGCGCCGGTGTTGTTGCAAGCATCCATGATCTCGCCGGCAAGGCGTTCCTTCATGGTCTTTTCACTGCGCTTGCGGGAATAGGTCGTCAGCCAACGCAAACCGAGGGTCTGACGACGCTCGGGGCGAACCTCCAGAGGAACCTGGTAGGTTGCACCGCCGACACGACGGGACTTGATTTCCAGGGAAGGCATGATGTTTTCCATAGCCTGCTGGAATGCGTCGAGACCGTTCTTGCCGGTCTTTTCTTCGACGATTTCAAATGCGCCATAAACGACTCTCTGGGCAACGCCCTTCTTGCCGTCCAGCATGACGCTGTTAACGAGCTTAGTTACCAGAGTGGACTTGTAGACAGGATCCGGAAGGACCTCTCTCTTGGGAACATTACCTCTTCTGGGCACTTTGCTTCCCTCCTTCATAAAATGATTTCATAGGTACTTCGATAGGCTTTTCCTACCGTTTTGTGCCTGCCAAAGGTTTCCCATACAATACATAAATAAATATTATATAAAAAACGCATGGCAAGGCGGTGCCTTGCGATAAGGCGTTGGAACTCTATTACTTCTTCTTGGTCTTCGGACGCTTCTGACCGTACTTGGAACGGAAAAGCATACGACACAGAACACCCTGGGAGAGGAG
>PITX01000175.1 GCA_017577345.1 Clostridiales bacterium | reverse complement strand
AATTTATCTCTTACAATTTCATAATTTTTTATATTTTTTAATTGATTTTACATGAAATAATTGGATTTTTAACTGTTTTCAAAAACGGCATCGTCAAAACATAGAAATATGCACCGGTTACCTTGCTTATTGCACCAAATATTGATAGAATAATAAAGACCAAAATGGGATTAGACCCGTCACTTTGGAAAAATAAGGAGGACACACAATGAAACACGCATTCAGAAAGATCATGGCCATGCTGCTTGTCATCGCTATGATCATCGGTGTTGTTCCGTCCGTGTTTGCGGCAGGTTATACCGAGCCGTTCCGCGATGTCAAGGACACCGATTGGTTTGCGCCCTATGTAACTTACGTCTACAACCATGACCCGCAGCTCATGGACGGTATGACACCCATCACCTTTGAGCCCAACAGCAACTGCACCCGTGCAATGACTGCTGTTGTTCTCTACCGTCTGGCAAACCCGGTCGTTCCGGCTGTCAATGCGTCCAAATTCGTTGACCTGACCGCGGACTGGTATAAGAATGCCGTCGCATGGGCAGAGGAAAACGAGATTGTTAAGGGTCTTGATAAGTATCACTTCAACCCGAATGGTCTTGTCACCCGTGAACAGCTCGTCACGATGCTGTGGCGTTTCTATGATGAGCCCGAAATGGAAAAGGATTACCTGAAGGACTTCCCCGATGCAAAGCAGGTTTCCTCCTATGCAAAAGAAGCTTTCAACTGGGCGATCTTCAAGGGGATCATCAGCGGCAGAAAGACAAAGATCGACAATACGGATAAGACAAAGACTGAGCTGATCCCGCAGGGCTATGCTACCCGTGCTGAAATGGCAAAGATCCTTGCTACCGCAGAGCAGGCGATGAAGCCTTGCATCGAGCACAAGTGGGATGAAGGCGAAGTTACGCTGAAGCCGACCTGCGAAGACGAAGGCGAGATCCTCTACACCTGCACGCAGTGCGGTGAGAGCAAGACAGAAACTCTGTCGGCTCTGGGTCACTACTATGTTGACGGTGTCTGCTCGGTCTGTAAGGAAAAGATCGCAGAAGCAGGCGATATCGTCATCTACTTCACAAACGATGTCCATACCTATATCGACGGTGCGATGTCCTATGACACCGTTGCCGATATGAAGCTCCAGACCAAGAAGGTCGCTGACGGCGTCCTGCTGGTCGATGCAGGCGACCATATCCAGGGTACCGCATACGGCTCCATGGATAAGGGCAAGAGCATCATCGAGCTGATGAACGCGGCCGGCTATGATCTGGCTACCCTCGGCAACCACGAATTCGACTACGGCATGGAAGGCACGATGAATGCCATCCGGTGGGCACAGTTCCCGTATGTCTCCGCAAACTTCTATCATGAATCCAACGGCGTCAAGGGCGCAAATGTCCTCGATTCCTATAAGATGTTCGAGATCGGCGGCAAGAAGATCGCCATCGTCGGCATCACCACGCCGGAATCCTTCACGAAGTCTACCCCGGCTTACTTCCAGGATGAGGCAGGCAACTATATCTACGGCATCGCCGGCGGCGTGACCGGTGCGGATCTGTACGCTTCCGTGCAGTCTGCCGTCAATGCTGCCAAGGCTGCCAAGGCTGACTATGTTATCGCGCTGGGTCATGCGGGCGACGATCCTTCCTCCGAGCCCTGGACCTCTGAGAAGATCATTGCCAACACCACCGGCATTGACGCTTTCATCGACGGTCACTCCCACAGCACGAACGAGATGAAGACCGTGAAGAACGCCGCGAACGACAAGGTCGTCCTTGCGCAGACCGGCAGCTACTTCAACGCGATCGGCAAGATGACCATCAACAGCAAGGGCATCACCACGGAACTGATCAAGGCATACAACGGCTCCAATGTCGCAGTTGCAAGCCTGAAGAACAGCTGGATCAACACCGTTGACGGAATGCTGGGCGAGGTCATCGGTCACACCTCCCTGACCTTCGACAACTACAAGGGCGCAGAGAGACTTGTCCGTAAGCAGGAAACCAACACCGGCGACTTTGCTGCCGATGCTCTGTATTACCTCTTCGACAACATGGGTCTTGATGTTGATGTCGCCATCATGAACGGCGGCGGCGTCCGCAATAAGGCCATCACCGGCGATATCTCCTACAAGACCTGCAAGGATATCCACACCTTCGGCAATGTTGCCTGCCTGCAGACCGTTACCGGTCAGCAGATCCTCGATGCTCTGGAATGGGGCGCAAAGGATGCAGGCGCTGCGGAATGCGGCGGCTTCCTCCAGGTTTCCGGTATCACCTACGAGATCTTCACCAATGTCAAGAGCACCGTCCGCAAGGACGACAAGGGCGTATGGGTCGGCGGCCCGACCGGCGACTACCGCGTCAATAATGTCAAGGTCTGGAACAAGGAGACCGGCAAGTACGAACCGCTGAAGCGCGATGCCAAGTACAACCTCGCAGGCTACAACTACACCCTGCGTGACCTCGGTGACGGCTTTGCAATGTTCGACGGAGCAGTCAATGTTCTTGACTATGTCATGGAGGACTACATGGTCCTTGCCAACTATGTCAAGTCCTTCGATGTAGTGAACGGCAAGCATGAAGTCACTGCCAACAGCAAGGTCATCCCCTTCGGCTCCGACTATTCCACCGTTGACGGCAGCGGTCGTATCAAGATCGTTGAGAACGGCAAGCCCGTTGACGAAGAGAACATCTTCTCCCGCGCAGCCTCCATTAAGGACGGCGATGAGGTCGTTATTTACAACCCCGGTCACAACAAGGTCATCAAGAACGAGACCGACAAAGACTGGTACCTCACCGCTGAGGAAGTTGCTCTGACCAACGGCCAGTTCGTTGACCCGAGCGAAGATGTCGTCTGGAAGGTTCGCAAGAATGCCGACGGCACCTATCAGTTCACCAACGGCGCCAATGCGATCACCGCATGGCCTTCCGCCCCCTATATTGAGCTGACCAACAACGCCTCCTATGAAGGCGGCGACTCCAACTGGAACCTTACCCCGGGTACCGGCAAGGATATTTACTACATCTCCAGTGCTACGGTTACCGGCAGCTACGGCCCCGGCTACATCGAGTGCTACGCCAAGACCGACAAGAACACCGGTGTAACGAAGGATGTCATCAGCGGCTACAGCACCAGCAGACTGTCTGACGGCGACTTCGGCTTCATGTTCTATGTCAAGGGCGCAGCTCCCGTTGACCCGACCGAACCGACTGATCCGACCACCCCGACGAATCCTACGAGCGGCAACGAATACACCCTTGCCACTTCTCTGAAGGCGGGCGATGAGGTCATCATCGTCAATGCTGCCAACAGCCTTGCACTTGGCGGCGAATACGGCAGCAGCTTCTATAACCCCGGTGTTGCAGTCAGCCCCGCAAACGGCA
>PITX01000174.1 GCA_017577345.1 Clostridiales bacterium | reverse complement strand
TCATTGTTGCTGTCCTCTGCGTCCTCGGCGTTATTCTGAATGTCGTCGGCGGCGGCGATTTCTCCATCGTTTCTCTGCTGCTCGGTCTGGTTCTGCCTGCACTGTACATCTTCGGCGCAATCAAGAACAAGGCTTAATTGCTGAACGAAAAGACCTGAGTCTCTCATGGAGGCTCAGGCCTTTTTTTCTATGTACTTGAAAAGCTGCTTAACAGTGCGTCTCTGCTTTCCTCACTGTTTCCGGAGACATAGATAATGCCGATAAAATCATCCTGCTGGATGAAAATCTGCGCAGTGTGGAAGACCAGACCGCTGGCGGCGACGGTCATATGGAAGCAGGCGTGCTGTGCGCCGCCGAATTCCGCCGCGCTGATCTCGTCGGAGATCACATCATAATCTGCACCGGCGTAATCTCTTGCGCTAGCGTCCCTGACCGCCTGCGCGTATTCTTCTTCTGTCATCGCCCTTCCGAACTGCACTGCCGGAATCGCAATCGCAAAGCCAAGCGTTTCCAAATCGCTGCGTGCGTACATGTCATAGATAAAGCCGGAGGATTTCATCTGCGCGGAAAGCGTTTCACCGGCAGTCCTGTTCAAACTTGCAAGCTCCTGCATCGTATAGAACGCCCAGCGGCCGTCGCGCAGATACTTCACACCGAAGGCCTCATTCGTATAGGTTTCTTCATCAAAAACACCGAACATGCTCTCCGGTATTTCTCCGTCGTATGCAGGCGGCAGACTTACCTCCGATGAAATTGTGACAGTCGGCTGTTCCGACGGTACAGCCTGCGTTTCAACGGCACATCCGCAAAGTGCTGACACAAGGGAAAACAGCAGGATAAGTACAAACGCTCTTTTCATCTGTGCCTCCTTACTTTGCCGCGTTGATCAGGATGTTCTTGATCGTCTTGACAGCGGCTTCCATATCCTCCACGGGGACATACTCAAACCGCCCGTGATAGTTTTCGCTTCCCGTGAAGATATTCGGGCAGGGAAGCCCCTCGTAGGAAAGTCTCGCACCGTCCGTACCGCCGCGTACGGGAACGATGCTCGGCGTAACGCCTGCCTGTTTGATCGCCTCGACTGCGGCATCGACAATATACATATGCGGCTTGATCTTCTCCGACATGTTGTAATAGCTGTCGTTCAGCGCCAGCTCCACGCGATTTTCCCCGTACTTTTCATTCAAAAATGCGGTGATCTGGCGGAGCATCTCTTTCCTGCGCTCAAACTTCTCACGGTCATGGTCGCGGATGATGTACTTGAGCACGGAGCGTTCCTCATCGCCCTGCATTTCGCAAAGATGCGCAAAGCCCTCGTAGCCTTCCGTGCAGTCCGGACGCTCATGGACGGGCAGAAGCGCATTGAACTCCATGGCAATGAGCTGTGAGTTGATCATGCAATTTTTCGCATAGCCGGGATGCACATTGCGCCCATGAAAGGTAAGGACTGCGGAGGCGGCGTTGAAATTCTCATATTCCAGCTCTCCGAGCGTGCCGCCGTCGATGGTATAAGCATATTTTGCACCGAAGTCCTTCAAATTGAAGCGATCCGTACCTCTGCCGATCTCCTCGTCAGGGGTAAACGCAATGCGGATCGGGGCATGCGGAACATTTTCGGCGATCAGCTCTTCCACTGCCGTCATGATCTCAGCAATTCCCGCCTTGTCGTCGCCGCCGAGCAGGGTCGTGCCGTCGGTGACGATGAGGTGCTTGCCGATGCTCCGTTCCAGCCGTGGGAAATCCTTCGGGGAAAGGACGGTGGTATCATTCAGGGCAATGTCACCGCCCTGATATTCCACGATACGCGCTTTGATATTCTCACCGGAGCAGTCCGGTGAGGTGTCCATGTGCGCGATCATGCCGATCACCGGCGCATGTTCTGCGCCCATGACCGTGCCGTAAACATAGCCGTCCTCGTCCATATAGGCATCTGCGATGCCAAGGGACTTCATTTCCTCCACCAAAGCCGCGCCGAGGCACTTCTGCTTCTGCGTGGAGGGGCAGGTCTCCGAGTTTTCGTCGGACTGTGTATCAAAGGTAACATAGTGTAACAGGCGTTCCGATACTGTCATAATTTGCCTCCATTATGAAATTGCCCCGCGCATGGCGGGGCAATCGTTATTATTTTCTGCAGAGCTCCGCAGTATCCTGCGCGATCATCAACTCTTCGTTGGTCGGGATGACCCATACGGTCACCTTGGAATCGGGCGCGGAAATAATGCACTCTTCGCCGCGTACGGTATTCTTTTCGGCGTCGATCTTAATGCCGAGGAATTCCAGACCCTCGCAGATCTGCGCACGCATTTTGCCGTCATTCTCACCGACACCTGCGGTAAAGACAAGGCAGTCCAGTCCGCCGAGAGCGGCGGCATAGGCACCGATATACTTTTTGACACCGTATGCAAACATATCACGGGCGAGCGCACAGTCTGCATTGCCTTCCTTCGCACCGGTTTCGAGATCGCGGAAGTCGGAGGAGATGCCGGAGACTGCCAGCATACCGGACTTCTTGTTGAGCATGTTCAGACATTCGGACGGGGTCATCTTGTACTTATTGCAAATGAACTCAACGATGCACGGGTCAATGTCGCCGGAGCGGGTACCCATGGGAACGCCTGCCAGCGGGCTTAAACCCATGGAGGTGTCCTGACACTTGCCGTCTGCAACGGCACTCAGGGAAGAACCGTTGCCAAGATGTGCAACGATCAGCTTGAGCTCGCTTGCCGGCTTGCCCATCAGCTCAATGGCACGCTTGGAAACGAAGCGATGAGAAGTGCCGTGGAAGCCGTAGCGGCGGATATGATCCTCTTCATAGTATTTCTTGGGAATTGCGTAACGGTATGCCTTCGGGGGCATGGTCATATGGAAAGCGGTGTCGAAAACGGCAACCTGCTTCTTACCGGGCATTGCGTTCTCGCAGGCAATGATGCCCTTGAGGTTTGCCGGATTGTGGAGCGGTCCGAGAGGAATGCAGTCCTCGATCGCTTTTTTACATGCCTCGTCAACGATGCAGGACTCGATGAACTTATCACCGCCGTGCAGAACACGGTGACCGACAGCATCGACCTCGTCCAGAGACTTTACAACGCCGAACTTCTCATTGACAAGAATCGACAGAACGGATTCGATCGCCTCGGAATGCGTGGGCATTGCGATCTCACGCGTTTCCTTCAAAACGGTCTCGTCATTTTCGTCGATGACCTTGTGGGTCAGTCTGCCGTCGATGCCGATGCGCTCGCACAGACCCTTTGCGTATACACGCCCGGAATCGGGATCCATCAGCTGATACTTCAGAGAAGAACTGCCTGCGTTGATAACAAGAATTTTCATGAATTGCATCTCCTGTAAAATAGTATTTCTTTTTATCTGCTTTCGTGGTAGTATTATCAC
>PITX01000173.1 GCA_017577345.1 Clostridiales bacterium | reverse complement strand
GATCACGGAGGGATCACCGATCCCGAATACGAACATTCCGGGACTGATCGGCGGCTTTCCCGGAGAGTGTGTGCTGCGTTCGCCGGCAGACGGCATCTTCCGTCAGACCCGACAGCTCGGCGATCCGGTGCAGCAGGGCGATGTGGCAGGCTATGTCGGCGATGCGCCGATGCTCTGCCAGATTTCCGGCATTCTGCGCGGACTGCTTGCCGACGGTACGCCGGTGCATCGCGGCATGAAATCCGGCGATGTCGATCCACGCGGTGAAGCATCCTATTGCTATCAGGTTTCCGATAAGGCACTGGCGATCGGCGGCGGTGTATTGGAAGCAATTTTACATTTTTCAGAGGTATGATATGGAAGATATTAAACTGACAAAACTGGCAAAATGTGCCGGCTGCGGCGCAAAGGTCGGCGCAGGCGTACTGGCGAAGCTGCTCGACGGCATCCGGGTACACCACGACCCCAATTTACTGGTTGGCTTTGATAAATCGGACGACGCTTCGGTCTATCGGATCTCCGATGATCTGGCACTGGTGCAGACGGTGGACTTTTTCCCGCCGATCGACGATGACCCTTATACCTTCGGGCAGATCGCGGCGACCAACGCCCTGTCGGATGTGTATGCGATGGGCGGCGAGCCGAAGCTGGCTCTGAACATTATGGCAGTGCCGGACAGCCTGCCGAAGGAGGCGGTGCATGAGCTTCTGCGCGGCGGCTATGATAAGGTATACGAGGCAGGCGCGATCATCACCGGCGGTCACAGCATACTGGACGATGAGCCGAAATACGGTCTTGCCGTCACGGGCTTTGTGCATCCGGACAGGATGCTAAAAAACTGCGGTGCAGAGGCGGGTGATGTGCTGTTTCTGACCAAGCCGCTCGGTATCGGTATCCTGACGACGGCGGCAAAGGCAGATCTGGTTTCTGCGGAGACGGCGGAGCTTGCCAAACGGCTTATGACGACGCTCAACAAGGGCGCACGCGATGTGATGGTCAAATACCGTGTACACGCCTGCACCGATGTGACCGGCTTCAGCCTGATGGGTCACGGCCTGGAAATGGCGCAGGGAAGTAATATGGAGCTTGTGATCGACACGGCGGCGATCGATCTGATCGAAGAATCAAAGCAGTTTGCGCAGATGGGCATTCTGCCTGCGGGCATGTACCGCAACCGCGCCTTTGCGGAGGAGTGGGTCGATGCGGGCGAGGTGCCGCTATATGTGCAGGATATGCTCTATGATCCGCAGACTTCCGGCGGACTGCTGATCGCCGTGCATCCGGACGATGCAGACGCGATGTATGCAGAGCTTAAAACAGCAGTGCCGTCTGCACAGCGCATCGGCACGGTGCAGACCTATCGCGGCGGGAAATACATCTTTTTGAAGTAGAAAGGACGGTGCCTCGGTGGAAACAAAAGGAAGACGGGTGCGTTCGATCGAAAAATCCATCGTTCTGCTGGACTGCTTCTGGCGGGAAGGCAGTGCGCTGTCCCTGCGCGAGCTGGAGCTGATGACCGGATGGGCGAAAAGCACCATTCACGGACTGCTTTCCTCCATGCTGGATTCCGGTGTGGTCGAACAGAATGCCTCTGACGGCAAGTACCGTCTCGGCTACCATCTGTTTGAGCTGGGCAGTGCGGTGCAGCAGAGCTGGAATGTGCCGGAGATCTGTAAGCCGTATTTGCAGAGCATCGTGGACAGAACAGGGGAGTCCGCCTATCTTGCGCGGCTTTCCGGCGACGAGCTGATCCTTGCCGTGTGCGAGGAGCCGCATATCGGCTTCCGCATCGTATCGGAGGCAGGCACCCGCCTGCCGCTTCACTGCACCTCTCAGGGCAAGGCAATTTTGGCAAATCTACCGCGGTATGAGGCGGAGCGACTGCTGAAAAAGGAACCGTTGACTGCATTTACCGGTCGTACCGTTACTTCCCCCGGGACACTGCTGAAGGCATTGGCGGAAATCCGGGAAAGCGGATGTGCGCAGGAGAACGAGGAATACAAGCTCGGGATGAAATCTGTGGCGGCACCGATCCTCAACGGGCAGGGTGAATGCCGGTATGCGATCGGCGTGATCTGCATGGCAAGCGTCAGCGAGGAAGCGTTCGGCAATATGCGTCATGCGGTCACGGAGGCGGCAGCGGCTGTCAGTTCAGAACTTCAGAAGAAAATCTCCGATTTATGATAATCAGACTATGAAAACAGCTCCGATTGTGATATAATGACAAAAATTGCCGGAAAAAACAGCACAGGAGGAATGATCATGTATCAGGGAAAGGTTGATCTGCATCTGCATCTTGACGGCTCTCTGTCGGAATCCGTGATCACGGAGCTGCTTGAACGCGACGGACGGACGATGTCTGCTGAGGAGATCCGGGACAGCATCTGTGTGCCGGATCACTGCACAAGCCTGGTGGAGTATCTGAAACGATTTGAGCTGCCGACGCAGGTTTTGCAGACGGAATATGCAATGGAACGCGCGGCGTACGATCTGGTGGAGCGGCTGGCAAAGCAGGGCTTGGTTTATACTGAGATCCGTTTTGCACCGCAGTTACATACACGCAGCGGTATGTCGCAGGAGACGGCACTGAAAAGCACGATCAATGGCGTCCGTCAGGCACAGGCAGACTATCCGTCCATTCGTGCAGGACTGCTCCTTTGCTCCATGATCGGCGGCGACGGCAATGAGGAAACCGTTCGTCTGGCAAAGCAATACATAGGGAATGGCGTTGTCGGCGCGGATCTGGCAGGTGCAGAGGGCACGGTGCCGATGGAAACCTATGCCGACTTGTTCCGCGGTCTTTACCGCGAGCAGGTGCCGTATACGCTTCATGCGGGCGAATGCGGTGATCCGGAAAATGTCCGCAAGGCCATTGAGCTTGGTGCAAGACGTGTTGGTCACGGCTGCGGTGCGATCAAGAGTGAAAGCGTCATGGCTCTGCTTGCAAGAACGCAGACAGTCGTAGAGGCGTGCGTCATCAGCAATCTGCAGACCAAGGCCGTGCTGGATGCCAAGGATCATCCGATCCGTCCGTTCTTTGACCGCGGGATCGCAGTCACGGTCAACACGGATAATATGTCCTGCTCCGATACGACCCTTGCGCGGGAGCACGAGGTCATTGCCGGAGCAATGGGTTTTACGGATGCGGAATTTATCCGGATGGATGAAAACGCCATCAACGGCGCATTCATTCCGGAAGCAGACAAGAAAGAACTGCTGAAAAAGCTTGCCTGACAGAAATGAAAAAAGTGCAGTGACTGTAATTTACGGTCACTGCACTTTTCAGACTGTCAAAAAAGTCCGTAACCGTCAAAATCAGTCAAACTTTTTTGGCGTGATGCAGAGATTTTGCATTTTTCAAAATTCAGAGTATTCCGAACTTTTCAACCAAAATAATGCTT
>PITX01000172.1 GCA_017577345.1 Clostridiales bacterium | reverse complement strand
GTTCCGCTCCGTGGGTCATTGTTCGCATCATCGGCTGTATCTGCGGCTGGATTACTTTTCTATATGCAAGCAAGACCAATGAGGCTGGCGAAATAATCAGTGGCTTCACACCTTCCGGAAAGCCCATTCTTGCTTCGGAAAGCGCCGCCATTCAGGCGATTGCGGGTGCAGATCAGGGCGGACTTTCCTATGACCTGATTATCGGTCTGGTATTCGTGTTTTTGGTTGCCAGTTACCTTCTCCCGCTGCTGACCGACTTCGGCCTTCTGGAGTATGTCGGCGCGCTGCTGACCAAGTTCATGCGTCCCGTGTTCAAAGTACCCGGCCGTGCTGCGGTTGACTGCATTACCTCCTGGATTGGTGACGGCACCCTCGGCGTTATGCTCACCTGCAACCAGTACGAGGGCGGCTACTACAGTGCCAAGGAAGCATCCATCATCGCAACGCTGTTCTCTGCCGTGTCTATTACGTTCTCACTCGTCGTGCTTGATCAGGTGGGACTTACCCAAATGTTTGGCGTTTACTACCTGCTGATTTGCTTTGTCGGCATCATCTGCGCAGTCATCTGCCCACGTTTGTGGCCGCTGAACAAGAAAGAAGATACTTATCTTGTTGAAGGCAAGGCTATGCCTGATACCATTCCCGAGGGCTACAAGTCCAGCTCTGAATACGGTATGGATCTCGCACTAAAGCGCGTTGCCCAGCATGGCGGCATCGGTGAGTTCCTCGCCAGCGGAACCAAGAACTGCCTGACCATGTGGTTCGGCATTTTGCCCACCGTTATGGCCGTCGGCACGGTCGCGCTCGTGCTTGCGAACTACACCTCGATCTTCAACTGGCTTGGCCTGCCTTTCCTGCCGCTGCTCAAGCTTCTCGGCGTGCCCGAAGCGGTGGAGGCATCCAAGACCATGGTCGTCGGCTTTACCGATATGTTTACCCCTGCCGTGCTGATTGCAGGCTGCGAGGACGCCATGACCCGCTTCATCGTGGCGGTCATCTCCATCACGCAGGTTTTGTTCCTCGACGAGGTTGGCGGCCTGATCATCAGCTCCAAGCTGCCGGTCAACCTGCTTGAGCTGTTTGTGATTTTCCTCGAGCGCACCGTCATCAGCCTTCTCATCGTCTGCCCGATTGCGCATCTGCTGTTCTAAAGCAGGCAACAAAATTAAAACGTCAAAATGGAATACACTTCCCCATATATCATCGCAGCTGCCGATGCCGCTCAAAAAGGAATGTCTGTAGAAGAAGCAATCAAGCAGGCACTATTTGAGCGGATAGGAAAGGAAGCGTCTTTATCGTAATCAAAAGCACCGATGAGCTTATGGGATAGCTCATCGGTGCTTGCATGTTCGTGGAGTTTGAAAAAAGTCCCGAAAATATTTTATTGGTAAATCTATAAAGGTTTGAAAAAACTATCGAAAAAATATTATTGGTAAATGCTTGGAAGTTTGAAAAAAGTCAAGAAAAAATTTTTCCAGTTTTATAATAAATGTACATTATGTTTTCAGTTCAAGAAGTCCTTCAGCTTCTTGCTGCGGCTGGGGTGGCGGAGCTTGCGCAGCGCCTTGGCCTCGATTTGACGGATACGCTCGCGAGTGACGTTAAACTCTTTGCCGACTTCCTCCAGCGTGCGGGGACGTCCGTCCTCAATGCCGAAGCGGAGCTTGAGTACCTTCTCTTCACGCGGGGTAAGCGTGGAGAGTACATCCACGAGCTGCTCCTGCAGCAGCGTGAAAGAGGCTGCCTCGCTTGGCTCACTGGCAGCTTCGTCCGGAATAAAGTCACCGAGATGGCTGTCCTCCTCTTCGCCGATCGGCGTTTCAAGGGAGACCGGTTCCTGTGCGATCTTCAGAATTTCGCGCACCTTGTCAACGGGCATACCCATTTCCAGGGAAATCTCCTCCGGAGAGGGATCGTGTCCCAGCTCCTGCAGCAGCTGGCGGGAGACGCGAATGACCTTGTTGATGGTCTCCACCATGTGAACAGGGATACGGATGGTGCGTGCCTGATCGGCAATGGCGCGGGTGATGGCCTGACGGATCCACCAGGTAGCATAGGTGGAGAACTTATAGCCCTTGGTGTGGTCAAACTTTTCCACCGCCTTGATCAGACCCAGGTTGCCTTCCTGAATAAGGTCAAGGAAAAGCATGCCGCGGCCGACGTAGCGCTTGGCGATGGAGACGACCAGACGGAGGTTGGCTTCCGCAAGCTTTTGCTTGGCATTTTCACCTTCCTTGACAGCAGCATGAAGAGCGGCTGCGTCTTCTTCGCTCAGCACGGTGCCATCTGCTTCGGCGGTGTCCAGCTTTTCCTGAGCGGCAACGCCCTCACTCATGGCAGTTGCCAGCGCAACTTCATCGTCGGCGGAGAGCAGCGCGACCTTACCGATCTCCTTGAGGTACATACGCACAGGATCGTCAATAGAAAAGCTGTCCACCAGCTCATTGGGATCGACCAGCTCCTCCTCTTCAATTTCGGCAATAGCTTCCAGAGGAGGCTCGTCATCGAGAACGTCCTCGTTGTCGATCAGCTCCGGCGTGCCGACTTCGATGCGCAGCACCTCCAAAGAGTCATAGATGTGATCCATCTGATCTCCGTCAAGCTCCATCTCATCGAGCACTTCCATCAGCTCGGCAGACTCAAGCTTGCGCTTGCTCTTGCCCTTGGCAAAGAGATCGCGCAGCTTTTCACTGCTTTCCAGAAGCGATGCCGCGGGAAGGGAGGAAATGACCTTCTCATCGAGCGGTGCATATTTCTTATCAGGTGCCGTTTCAGTGACTTTCTCTGCCTTTTTTGCGTCTTTTGCGGCTTTCTTCTTCGGGGAAGCGATGTCTTCTGCGGCAAGCAGAGCGTCTGCCTGTGCGCTCAGTTCCTCTTCGCTCATGCCCTGATAGATATCGTTTGTGTCGTTCATGGTTGCTTTCCTCCGTTAGCTTTATATTTGTATTTTTCCATGGCGGCTGCAAGCGGATCGTAATGCTCCGCTGTGCGCTTGCTTGCACTTTCCTGAATGATGCGACAATAGTCCTGCAGGGCCTGCGGCGCATTTTTAAGAGATTCCGGCTTTTGCAGGATACCGCTGAGGTGATTGATTTCTTCTTGTGTAAAGTCTCCTGCCAGAGCGCCGATGTTGATCTTTCCGGTCTGCTTTACCTGCGACCAGAGGACGCTGAATAACCTGCCCAGAAGAGGAGAGGAAAACTCGGATTCCTGCAGCGGCGGCTCATGACCGAAGAGAGAATCGTCCAGCGCCAGCAGCCGCAAGACGCCCTCCTCGGCAAGCGCCGAACGCAGATCGTCATAGCGGATCGTGCGCTCACGCGGCTGAAGGTTTGTCGCAGGATTCAGGTCCTTGCGCTCCTGCGCCTTTTTCTCGTGATACGCTTTTTGCTTGAATGCCCGGCTCACTTCCAGCT
>PITX01000171.1 GCA_017577345.1 Clostridiales bacterium | reverse complement strand
GCTATGAGCCGTTGTTTCAGACAATGAAGGATAAGGGCATTAGCTCTTACCGCTTGATTAAGATGGGGTTTCCTCAGTCAAATTATTACGCTATCAAGCGCGGTGAAAACATTTCCACGCATACGGTCGACCAGCTTTGCCGGCTGCTTGTGTGTGATGTAGCGGATATTATGCACTATGTGGAAGATTAAGGAAGCGCTGCTTGACCTGCTGTTTCCGCCGAAGTGTGCGTTTTGCGGCGAGCACGGCATCCACGGCGTTTGCCCGAAATGCGAAAAAGCACTTCCCTACTGTCACACGCCGCTGCACGAGCGCACAGGCATTGGCAAATGTATCGCGCCGCTTCGGTATGACGGTGCGGTGCGCGAATCGCTGCTGCGCTATAAGTTTCGCGGCGGACGCGGCAATGCGGAGGGTTACGGTGTGATTCTGGCGCAGGCGGTGGCGGAACAATGCGGCGGCGAATTCGATCTGGTGACTTATGTTCCCGTGTCGGACAGGCGTAAGCGCGAGCGCGGCTATGATCAGGCGTTTCTTTTGGCAAAAGAAATCTGCCGCGTCTGGGATACCGAGCCGGTGACGCTGCTGAAAAAGACACGGAACAATTCCGCGCAGTCCTCTCTCAAGTCCGCGGAGGAGCGCAGAGCAAATGTTTTGGGCATTTATGAAGCAGTAAGGTCTGATAAAATCAAAAATGCGCGTATTTTGCTCGTTGACGATATTCTGACCACCGGTGCCACGCTGCGCGAGTGCGTGCGTGTGCTTAAAGACGCGGGCGCGCAAAGCGTTCTCTGCGCGACGCTTGCGGCAAGCGACGAAAAATAAGGAAGAAAAAACGGAAATTGGCACAAGTGCGTCGGCACATATCAGGTGCAAAAACACGCATAATGCTATTGCAAACTTTATTTTGAGCCGTTATAATACAATTACGTTGGGGAAATATGGGGGTTACCCCATTGAAGTTTACACAAGAAGCGAAAGAGGTAAAAAAACAATGTGTGCATTTGCAAAGGATATCGGTATCGACCTTGGTACCGCGTCGGTTTTGATTTATGTTAAGGACAAAGGAATTGTTCTCAATGAGCCGAGTGTTGTTGCAGTCGATAAGAACAGCGGCAAGCTTTTGAAGGTCGGTGCAGAGGCGCAGGCCATGCTGGGCCGTACCCCCGGCAATATCATTGCGATCCGTCCCCTGCGCGAGGGCGTTATTTCCGACTATGAAGTTACGGAGCGCATGATCAAGGAATTTATCCACAAGGTTGTGGGTTTCCAGTTCTTTAAGCCGCGCATTATTATCTGCGTTCCCTCCGGCATCACCGAGGTGGAAGAGCGTGCCGTCATCGACGCCGGCATTCAGGCCGGTGCGCGCCGCGTCTACCTCATTGAAGAGCCGGTTGCAGCTGCGATCGGTGCCGGAATCGACATTGCCAAGCCTGACGGACACCTGATCATCGACATTGGCGGCGGCACGTCCGACATTGCGGTGATTTCTCTTTCGGGTGTGGTGGAATCTGCGTCGATCAAGGTGGCCGGAGACCAGTTTAACGAAGCGGTCATCAAGTATATGCGCAAAAAGCACAATCTGCTTGTCGGTGAACGCACCGCGGAAGAGATGAAGATTCAGATCGGCTGCGTGTTCCCGCCGGAGGAGGAGACGAGCATGGAGGTCAAGGGGCGCTGCCTGCTCACAGGTCTGCCCAAGCTGATCTCTGTTACGTCCACCGAGATGATGGACGCCTTTGAAGAGCCGGTTGAGCGCATTATGGAAGCCGTCCATCAGGTGCTCGAGCGTACGCCGCCCGAACTGGTGGCGGATATTTCCACTAACGGCATCGTTATGACCGGCGGCGGCAGCCTCATTAAGGGCTTCGACAAGCTGGTTACCGCGCGCACCGGTATCCACACCGTTATCGCGGAAAACGCCATTCAGTGCGTTGCGATGGGTACAGGCAAGAGCCTGGAGAGTGTCGGTGAGATGCAGGACGGCACGATGAACCTCAGCCGCAGAAAGCAGATCAACTGAAAGATGAGATCAGGATAGCTCCCGAAGTCGGGAGCTATCCCTTTTCAAGTAAAAAAACACAAGTGGGAATGAGCTGCGGCTCATTCCCACTTGTGTTTCATTATGGGGTGTAAAACAAAGCGTACTCAGACAATTCGTGCGGAGATCAGACAACCGCAAAGAACTTGACGATAAACAGTGCGGAGATCACATAGGTCAGAGCAGAGACGTCCTTAGCCTTGCCGGAGAAGACCTTGATGACGGTGTAGCAGATCATGGCAAGACCGATACCGTGGCCGATGGAGCCGGAGACCGGCATGGCAAGCAGCATGATGAACACGGGGACGATCTGGTCGATGTCGCTGAAGTCGATGTTCTGCAGGCCCTGGAGCATCAGGATACCGACATAGATCAGAGCAGCAGAGGTAGCAGCTGCGGGGATAATGGCGGCGATGGGGGCGATGAACATGCAGGCGAGGAACATGAAAGCGGCAGTCAGAGCGGTCAGACCGGTGCGGCCGCCGGCTTCGACGCCGGATGCAGACTCAACAAAGGTGGTAACGGTGGAGGTACCGGTCACAGCACCGGCAACCGTACCGACAGCGTCGGAGAGGAGGGCTTCCTTCATCTTGGGCATGTTGCCGTTCTTGTCGGTCATGCCGGCGCGGGAAGCGGTGCCAACGAGGGTGCCGATGGTATCAAACATATCGATCATGCAGAAGGTGATGATCAGAGTGATGGCGGTAAACCAGCCGAGCTGCAGGAAGCCGTTGAAATCGAACTTGAAGAGCGTGGTGGCAACCATGTCAGCGAACGGAGGCATGAAGGAAGCGGTCGCCAGGGACTCAAACGGATTGATGCCGAAGAAAATGGCTTCGCCTGCCCAGTAAATGACGGAGGCGACAAGCATACCGAGGATAACGGCAGCCTTGATGCCCTTCTTGGCAAGAAGGACGATGACAAACAGGCCGATAAACATGGTGGCGACGGTCAGAACCATGGTGGAGTAACCGGCATCACCCATGGCACCCTTGATAACGCTGGGGGTCAGAGCGCCGAAGAAGTCACGCATAACATAGAACGGAGTGGTAAAGCCGTTGCCCTCGGCATAAATGCCGACGTTGGAGCCGAGACCAATGTTCATGAGCATCAGACCGATGGACGGGCCGATACCGAAGCGCACGCCGACGGGAATCGCGTCAACGATCTTTTCGCGGATGTTGAGAACGGAAAGAGCCAGGAACACGATACCTTCGATCACGATGATGCAGAGGCAGGCCTGGAATGCGTTGGTGTATTCCATACCGGTGATGGCGACAACGTTACCGGCGACGACAGCAAAGAAGCTGTTGAGGCCCATACCGGGAGCCATAACGAAGGGCTTGTTGGCGAGGAATGCCATGCAGGCCGTACCG
>PITX01000170.1 GCA_017577345.1 Clostridiales bacterium | reverse complement strand
TCTTCGATCCGTTTGATATTCTCGTCAAAGGAGCCGAACACATTGATGATCTGTTCAATCCGTTCGGCGTTGATAATCCGTTCCGTCATTCTCTTCTCCTTTGTATTGCCCGCCAATCGGGACAAGTCTTGCAATCATTTCATTACAGGCACTTTCCGCCTGCAAAACAAATACTTGTTCATCATGGGAAAACTGATATTGCGTCTGTTCCATCGTGCCTGCGATCATATCCGAGGAAACCTGTCGTTCCCATGCCTGTTCCAGTTCACTCTGCACAGTTTCCGGTATCTTCTGCCGAGCCGTCAGCGTATATTCACGGAAAACCGCCGTTTCCAGGGCAACCGGGAATTCGTAGCCCGGCAGGCACAATCGTTTTACATTTATCATTTTATCACAACTGTCTACCGAAATTCCACTGTTTCCGTATAATTTTATTCTTTTTCTTCCGATGAGCAGTGTTTTATCTTCCCACAGCCGCCCGGTATACTCCTTTTGCATCGTAACGGTGGGTGTAACGATACTGCCCTGATGCCATGTTTTCGCGTAGATTTCACCCTCGGCGCAAACAGCACGCATACAAAGCCCGTAATCCTCATAGCCGGAAACAAGGATCTGACCTTCACTCACAGTATCCCCACGGTTGCAAAGACGCATTCCCTCTGATATGCAGTAATCGGTAATGATACCGTCCGAGGCTGCAATGAGATTTCCGGCAATCGGTTTTTTACAGTCCTCCTGCGGATCACTTCGTTCCGTAACAAGCACCGTGATTTTTCCTCCGGTACGGTTTGCCGCCATCCAGGAAAGCTCCGGCACGGCATTGAGCATCTTCATTTTCACCTGCTGCGGATCATAGTCTCCGCTGTTTTCTCCCGGCTTTATGCCGATCTGAGCAAGCTCGCGGAGAATAACCTCTTGCGGAACACGCTCGTTTCCCTTTACCTCTATTACCCAGATTTTATTTTGCAGCAAAAAGCAAACAACAATTGCCGCTGCCATGCCGATGAGCAGAACAGGTCTGCGCAGGATCTTTCGCCACAAAACGGGTAAACCGCGATTTTTTACTATTTCCGCACTACAGAAGCAGCGCGTTGCTGCTTTCATTGCCTGCTTTGTATTGCGCATCGGTATGCTTATCCGATAATGTACTTCGTCAGTGCGCTCTACCGCCCAAAACGGGATCCCATCCTCAGTCAGCCGATTGAGGACACTCTGCGGTGATGCTCCGGTAACGGAAATACGCGCTTCTCCGATCAGGTACGCAATCAGACGGTTCATCTTATTCTAACTCCAGTCTTTGGATATTTCCGCGAATTTCGACGATTTTTCTTGTCATACGCGCGATCGTCAGTGCAAAGCCGTAGATATGGATGCTCCCATGCTTCACGGCGATCTGAATATGCTCCTGTTCATAAACCTGCACACCCTTATGATTTTCAATGCAGACACTTCGTTTTCCCCGAACATTCATTATCGGCACATCCGCGATCAGCTCGCCCGGAATTGCCATTTTTTCACTGACCTTTTCCGAAATATTCTGTTTCATTTCATTCACCTGCCCGAAACATTCTATGCGCACAGTGGTCATTCTTTCCTTTGCGTGCATATATTCAGAGGGGTGAAGCATGTGAAGCGGAAATGTATGATTCAAATACTGTCATTACTCGGTCTTCTCGGACTGATCGTCTATTCTCAGGAGGCAACTGATGCGGCAAAGAAGGCACTTCAGCTCTGCGGCACCTCTGTTATACCCTCCTTGTTTCCGTTTTTTGTCCTGTCGAAAATATTACTGTCAAGCGGGATCTCTCTGTCATTCGTAAACCGCTTTGCCGAAAAGGTTTTCGGCGTCAACGGAGAATGTCTTTCTGCATTGGTTATCAGCCTGTTGGGCGGATATCCTGCCGGTGCTGCCGCTGTAACGGCTTTATACCAAAACGGAGCGATCACAAAGCGCGATGCGGAAAAAGCTCTCTGCTTCTGCAACAACTCCGGGCCTGCGTTCTTTGTCGCATTCATCGGCGGTTCCGTACTGCATAGCGTGCGGCAGGGATTGATCCTATATTGCATTCACATCATATCCGCCATACTTTGCGGGAGGATGCAGGCAGGAAACGGAAATGCAGTCCTTCGCATCCGGCAGGTAAAAGAAAAGCAACAACCGCCAATGAGGCAGTTGCCGGAGGCAATTTCGGAAAGCTGTGCCTCTCTGCTGCAGATCAGCGGTCTGATCATCTTCTTTTCTGTCATTCTCGCCGTAACAGAAGAAATCGGTCTGTTTCGGTTATTGAACCGCATCCCGAATCTGCCTTTTGTTGAGGTAAAAGCGATTCTTTGCGGCATCTTTGAGCTGTCCGGCGGCATACTGAACTCCGTGAGCTCACAATATGCGTTTGTTCTATGCGCATTTTTTATGGGATGGGGCGGCTATTGCGTGCATATGCAGGCAAAGGCGATCTGGCAGACAGCAGGGTTAAAACCAAAAAATTATCTGTATTTCAAGCTCCTGCAGGGCTTACTCTCGGCAATATTCGCACTCGCTTATATGTGCCCATCCATGCTTTCCGTTGCGGTCAGTTTGTTTGCGGCGTTCCTCTGCACAATTTTTCCGTCGATTTCGGAAAAATGGGGTAGAAATCCGATAAGAAATACGCTATAATCATCCTTGAGGTGAGGAAAATGCTGTTCCGAAAAATAATTGAAAAATGCTGTGCCTACTGTGCCCATTCCGGTAAAATCAATGATTCGGCCTATATTTGCACGAAAAAAGGAATGGTATCCTCCTGCCATCAATGCTGGAGATTTAAGTATGATCCATTGAAGCGTGTACCGGTCAAGAACGACCCGACCGACTTCTCCAAGTATGACAATGTAGATTTTTCCCTGTAATATCAAACGCCTCCGAACAATCGCTCGGAGGCGTTTTCTTATTCTAACGGATACCGTAGTCCTCTGCGAGTTTCTTGAACAGCGGCAGGGCACGTTCGATCGTTTCCGTCTGCACGCAGTAGGAAATGCGGAAATGACCGGGCGTGCCGAAGCCGTCACCTGGTACGAGCAGAAGATCATACTTCTTTGCTTTTTCGCAGAATGCGCCCGCATCTGCTTCCAAAGAGCGTGGGAACAGATAGAACGCACCACCCGGTGCAACGCAGGTATAACCGAAGCTTTGCAGACCATCCAAAAGGAGCTTCCGATTGGTTTCGTAGATGGAAATATCAGAGGTACAACCGACGCACTCTGCGGCGATCATCTGGAACATGGACGGTGCGCAAACATAGCCGAGACTGCGGCCCGCACCGCAGACTGCCGCATAGACATCAGCGGCGTTTTCAATGCAATCCGGCACAAGGATATAGCCGATTCTCTCGCCGGGCATGGAGAGCGACTTGGAGAAGGAATAGCAGACGATCGTGTTGCGA
>PITX01000018.1 GCA_017577345.1 Clostridiales bacterium | reverse complement strand
GCTGACCCCTGCCTGCTGCGACCCACTGTACCGCCGCGCGGTACGCGTCAGCATGGGAACGGTTTTTCAGATTCCGTGGGCGCAGATCGGGCAGAAGGTCGGTGACTGGCCGCAAAACGGCATGAAACAGCTTCGCGCCATGGGCTTCAAAACCTTGGCGATGGCTCTGCGCGAGAAATCCTACAGCGTAGACGATCCGAAGTTAATGGCGCAGGATAAGCTTGCCGTCGTGCTCGGTACGGAGGGAGACGGCCTTTCGGATACCACCATTGCCGACTGCGATTATACCGTGCGGATACCCATGTCGCACGGCGTAGACTCTTTGAATGTTGCCGCCGCCAGCGCAGTAGCCTTCTGGCAGCTTGGAAAGAAATAAAAACCGCCGCTGTTGAACGAAGCTCAACAGCGGCACAGACTGTCAAAAGAGTCTGTAACCGTCAAAATAAAGAATAGCATTAGGATACCTGTCATTGCTGTTTAATCATAGGAAAAGAAGGTGACACAATGTCAATCAGACGCGCAAAACCGGAGGATGTTCCGGAAATGATTGCAATCTATGATCATTTTGTCCGAAATACGGCAGTCAGCTTTGAATATGAAACGCCGACGGTGGAAGAATTTACTTGCCGGCTTTCTGAGCATATCACACTGTATCCGTGGCTGGTCTGGGAGGAGAACGGCAGCGTATTGGGCTATGCCTACGCCGGCAAGGCGTTTGAGCGCGCCGCCTATGCGTGGAACGCGGAAATCTCCTGCTATCTGGCAGAGGAGATCTGCGGGAAAGGCATCGGCAGGAAGCTCTATGCCGCCATTGAGGACATTCTGCGCAGGCAGGGTGTGCGCAAGGTTTTTGCTGTCGTGACCTCTGCCAACGCGCCTTCTGTCGCGTTTCATAAGGCGTTGGGATATCGGGAAACGGTGACCTATACCGAGGTTGGCTTCAAGCAGGGAAAATGGTATGATGTCATCTGGCTGGAAAAGCAGCTGCAGCCTCTGGGACAGCCGAAGCAGTTTCCGATTCCGTGGGAGGAACTGAAATGATACAGGATATTGCACCTCACCGTTTACGCAATGACTTTTCCGCAGGGCGCACGCCGTCTGCGGAGGATCGGCTGCTGTCTTACCGTGATAACGCGGTGCTGTCGGCGGCGGACGGACTGCGGCTTCCGAGAATAGGGGATTTTTCCGTTTTCTCGGCGCACTACGCCTTTTCTCTGGACGGCGTACCTGTCTGGCTGACAATGCAGGAGCTTCCGGAAAGTGACGCGTGGCATTTTGTCGAGTCGAAGGACTACCGGATGCAGGTTCCGCAGGAAATCGCATTTGCCTGTACCGTGGGGGAAAGCCTGCACCGCTGGTACCGTGCCAACCGCTACTGCGGCGCGTGTCAGGCGGAAATGAAGGACAGCAAAACGGAACGCGCCCTATGCTGCCCGAACTGCGGCGCGGTGCTCTATCCGCGCATCAATCCTGCGGTGGTCGTTGCGATCACGGACGGCGACCGACTGCTGCTGACCAAGTATGCCAACCGTCCGTTTTCCAGATTCGCGCTGGTCGCAGGCTTCTGCGAAGCAGGAGAAAGCGCGGAGGAAACGGTACACCGCGAGGTCTGGGAAGAGGTCGGTCTGCGTGTGAAAAATCTGCGCTACTATAAGTCACAGCCATGGGCGGTGGCGGATGATCTTCTGCTCGGCTTCTACTGCGAGGTCGACGGTGAAACTAAGCCGACACTGCGTGACGGCGAATTGAAGCTGGCGCAGTGGTTTGACCGCGAGCATATTCCCGATGACTATTCCACAATCAGCCTGACGGGGGAAATGATCGACCGCTTCCGCACCGGGAAAATATCGGTTGACAAATGAAAATCCAATGCTATAATAAACATATGATTACTAAATAAATTATTGTTTAGGGAGTGAGACAATGACGCAGCGTGAACGGCAGATCCTTCAATGGATCGAAGCCGACCCGATGATCTCACAGGAAAAGCTTGCCGAGCTGGCAGGCATCACGCGCTCGTCCGTTGCCGTGCATATCTCCAATCTGATGAAGAAGGGCTATATCGCGGGCAAGGGATATGTTCTTCGCTCCGGCAGCTACGCTGTGGTGGTCGGAGGCGTGAACATGGACATCGGCGGGCGCTCGCTTGCACCGCTTGTTGCTAAGGACTCCAATCCCGGCAGGGTGAGCATGAGCCTCGGCGGCGTCGGCAGGAACATCGCACATAATCTGAGCCTCCTCGGTGTGGATGTCCGCTTCCTTACGGCGTTCGGGGATGATCTGTATGCCCGGCGGATCGCGGCATCGTGCGGCGAGCTCGGCATCGACATCAGCCATGCCCTGCAGGTGCCCGGAGGTGCAACGCCGACCTATCTGTTCCTCAACGACTGTGACGGCGATATGGCACTTGCCCTGTCGGATATGGAGATCTGCGAACGCATCACGCCCTCATATCTGGCGGAAAACCTGCCGATTTTGAATAACGCACAGCTTGTCGTGACGGATACTAATATTCCGGCGCAGTCATTGGCGTATCTGGCAGATCACTGCACCGCACCGATCTTTGCAGACCCGGTCTCCACCGCCAAGGCGGTGAAGCTCAAGCCGATTCTCGGAAGACTGCATACGCTGAAGCCGAACCGCATCGAGGCAGAGCTTCTCTCGGGTGTAAAAATCACCGATGAGGACAGCCTGCACAAGGCGGCGGAAAAGCTGCTTGCAACGGGACTGCGCCGCGTGTTTATCTCACTGGGCACGGACGGTGTGTTTGCCGCAGACCACAAGGAAATGTGCCTGCAGCAGTGCTTTCAGGCAGAAATGTGCAATGCGACCGGTGCAGGTGACGCGTTCATGGCGGCACTGGCATGGGCGTATTTAGAGGGTACCGATCTTAAGCAGACTGCCAAGGCTGCCGCAGCGGCGGCGGCAATCGCTGTCGAGGGCAGCGAAACCATCAATCCTGTCATGTCTGCCGAAGCCGTGCGCAAGCGCATGGACGGCTGAAACTATATTTTAGGAGGAAAAGAACATGCTGAACAAATACTTGGATATCAAGCCCGAGGTCGCGGAGGCGATCGCTAACGGCAAGCCCGTTGTGGCACTGGAATCTACCATTATCTCCCACGGTATGCCCTATCCGCAGAATGTGCAGACCGCGCTTGAGGTCGAACGCATCATCCGCGAAAACGGTGCTGTTCCTGCAACCATCGCCATCATCGGCGGCCGCCTCAAGGCAGGTCTGACCGCAGAGGAGATCGAATATTTCGGCAAAAAGGGTACGGACATCGCCAAGGCATCCCGCCGCGATCTTGCGGTACTGTGCGCCAGAGGGGAAGACGGCGCAACGACCGTCACCACGACCATGATCATCGCCCATATGGCAGGCATCAAGATCTTTGCGACCGGCGGCATCGGCGGTGTGCATCGCGGCGCGGAAACGACGATGGACATTTCCGCAGACCTGGAAGAGCTTGCCAGTACGCCCGTCATGGTCATCTGCGCGGGTGCCAAGTCCATTCTCGACCTCGGTCTGACGCTGGAATATCTGGAAACGCACGGCGTTCCCGTCATCGGCTTCGGCACGGATGAGCTGCCCGCCTTCTATACCAGAAAATCCGGCTTCGGTGTGGATTACGAGATCGACACGCCGGAGGAGCTGGCAAAGGCATTCAAGACGCAGCATGAGCTCGGTCTGCGCGGCGGTATGCTGGTTGCAAATCCGATCCCCGAGCAGTATTCCATGGATCCGAAGGTCATCAACGCGGCAATTGACGAAGCGATCCGCCAGTGCAATGAAAACGGCATCCACGGCAAGGCGACCACGCCGTTCCTGCTGGCAAAGGTCAAGGAGCTGACCGGCGGCGACAGCCTCGATTCCAACATTCAGCTTGTTTACAATAACGCCCGCCTCGCGGCAAAGACCGCAAAGGCATATTGCGAAGCATAATTACAAAAACGAGAAAACGAGGAGGGTACCTAAGTACTCTCCTCGTTTTTCAGAAGATGTGCAAGCAGTGCCGTACAGCCGCGGTCGATATCGGTCTCGGCTTCGTGAAAATTGCGTGTGTACCACGGATCGGAAACATCACGCGGACGGTCGGTATAATCGAGCAGGAGGGATACTTTGTTTTCCGGATCGCCTCCAAACAGGCGTTTCATGTCATACAGATTTTCGCTGTCCATGCCGATGAACAGGTCGTATTTCCCGTAATCCGCCATGCGGAGCTGCACCGCCGTTTTTCCTTCGCAGGAAATGCCGCGTTCACGGAGCAGAGACCGGACGGGGGGATAGACCGGATTGCCGATTTCTTCATCGGTGGTAGCGGCACTGGCAATTTCAAAACGGTCTTCCAGACCTCGCTGCATCACCAGCTCTTTCATCAGAAATTCCGCCATCGGACTGCGGCAGATATTCCCGTGGCAAACGAACAGTATTCTGATCAAACGGATAATTCCTCCTGTCATTGTGTTCCGCCGATACCTTTTGGAGGCATCGGCGATCGCTCATTCCTTATAGGTGTATTTCTGCAGGACCATGACCAGAATCGGAATGAGGACAAGCTGCACGAGAATGCCGGGGATCGCATTCAGAAATGCACCGGACAGGAAGGCTGTCCAGCCAAACTCGGTCTTTCCGAGTCCGAACAGAACGTACTGCGCCGCGCCCCATAGGATGCGTCCAGCCAGCATCGCGCCGAGCAGCGCGACATATACATAGGGCTTTTTCCTCGGCAGCAGCCGGTAAAGCAGTCCTGCCGTGAGTCCGTAGACCGCCAGCTCGACACACATGGCGATCCCGACGGGCATGAGCGGCGGCATACCGAACAGCACAAAGCGGAGCAGCGGTGCGATCAGCCCGACTGCCAATCCGTACCACGGACCGCAGAAAAAGCCGCACAGAAGCACCGGAATGTGCATGGGACACAGGGCGTTTCCGATCTGCTGAATCTGCCCCGTCAGGAACGGGAGGACTAACGCAAGCGCAAGGAACATGGCCGCAAGTATCATGCGGGATAGGTTTTTCTTCGTTTTTTTCATCATATCCTCAAATCTCCTTTCGTACATTCATAGAAGCGGTAGAGAAGCGGCGCATCATCGCCCTGATCGCGATACAGCTTCGTTTCGGTCAGACGGAATGCGCACTTTTCGATGGCTTTCCATGAAGGCGTGTTTGTTTCCCGCACGGTCGCGATCAGCTTCTTTTGCGGGTAGTGTGCGAAAAAGTAATCCCGGTAGGCGCGGATACTCTCCGCCGCAAAACCGTTTTTTCGGTAGGATTGCCCGATAAAAAAGGTAATGCCCACCTGCTTTAAATCCTTGTAATATGAGCATCCGATCGAGCCGATGACCGTGCCGCTTCTTTTGAGGCAGACGGTGCAGGCAATATAGTCCTTTTCGGCATCATCCTGTGCGGAAAGCGCAAGTGCTTCTTTGATCCAGTCATCTATCCATGCGGCGCAGTCTGCGTCAAAGCCGATGTCGGAAAGACTGCCGTCCCTTGCCATTTCGGCAAACACCGCCGCATCGTCCCGCGCAAGGGAACGGATGATCAGACGGTCGGTTTCAATTCTCATTTGCCATCATCCTCGGAAATTATACATTCGTACCATTCTTCGGCGATCTGCCGGAAGCCGACGGATAAGAACATCCGCTGACTTTGCGTATTGAACGAGTAGATACTCGCCTTGACGGTATCCATTGCTTTTTCCTTTGCCAGACGGAGCATCTCCAACTCAGTCATGCCAGTTCCCTCCGTCAGCCGTCTCGATCTCGCAGACGGAAAGCTCCGTGCCGTCAACACGGAAGCGGACATCAAAGCCTGCAAATTCCATCCCGTAGATGCGCTCGGGATCATCCTGATAGGACGGGCGCGGATCGTGCGCCAGTACGCCGAGCAATACGGCACGGCGATCGTCCGGCAGAAGCTCTAAAAGTGCCGGAGGGCAGTTGACCGTCAGCGAAGCATCGGGAGCGGACTGTGCAAAGCCGCCGCTTGCCTCCGGATGCGTGTCCGCATAGGGAAGGTAGGGTTTGATGTCAAAAATCGGCGTTCCGTCCATTAAATCTGCGCCGGAAACGACCAAAACGGTGCCGTCGTGTGCGGTGCGGCGAATTTCCTCCAACTTCACGCAGGAAAGCCCGATGGGATTGGGACGGAACGGGGAACGGCTGGCAAACACGCCGATGCGCTCATTGCCGCCCAGCCGCGGCGGGCGGACGGTGGGAGACCAGTCCTTCCGCACGGCCTCGGAAAACTCCCAGATCAGCCACAGGTGCGAAAATCCCTCCAAACCGCGCAGTGCATCATCGTTGCGGTACGGCGGCTCAAAAACGACTGTGGAGCGAAGCTCAGGTACCAGACCGCTCTGCCGGGGCAGGCCGAATTTTGTCGGGAAGTCACTGCAAATACGCGCAATGACCTGCATTGTATGCTCCATTGTATACCTCAGAGCTGGGAGAAGATGTCACCCAGCTTTTCGTGAAAGACTAAATTGGCGTAGCTGTCATAGGGCGTTTCGTCGCGGTTGATGAGCACCAGCCGGTCGCCGCGATAGTAGTGCAGCAGTCCTGCCGCCGGATAGACGGTCAGACTGGTGCCGCCGACGATCAGGAGGTCTGCCTTGCGGATAGCGGAGACGGCACCTTCTACGGTGCGCTCATCGAGCGGCTCTTCATAGAGGACGACATCGGGCTTGATGATGCCGCCGCATTCGCACAGGGGGACGCTTTTTGCATCGCGGACGACCTCCGCACGGTGGAATTTGCCGCATTTGACGCAGTAGTTGCGCAGGACACTGCCGTGCAGCTCATAGACGGCTTTGCTTCCTGCCTTCTGATGCAGACCGTCAATGTTCTGCGTGACGACTGCAGCAAGATGCCCTTCCTGCTCCAGACGCGCCAAAACCTGATGCGTCACATTCGGTGCAAAGCCGAGCGGAAGCATCTTTTCGCGGTAAAAACGGAAAAAATACTCCGGCTTGCGCTCATAAAAGCTGTGCGAGATGATCGTCTCGGGCGGGTAGTCAAAGGTCTGACTGTACAGCCCGTCCACGCTGCGGAAATCGGGGATACCGCTTTCCGTGGAGACCCCGGCACCGCCGAAAAAGACGGCACTTTTACTTTCCCTGATCCACTGCTTGAGCTGCTGCAAGTTCGTCATCATCCGCGATCTCCCTCAGAATTTTTTTGTCCTCTTTGGAATCAAGCTTCAGCTTTTCGTACATGTCCGGTCTGCGTGCGCGGGTGCGGAGAAGCGACTGCTTCCTGCGCCAGCGGGCGACCTTGGCATGGTCACCGCTGACTAAGATCGGCGGCACCTCACGCCCGTGCCACACGGCAGGACGGCTGTACTGCGGGTATTCCAGCGTGCCGTCCCAATGGCTTTCGTCCTCAAAGCATTCGGCATCCGGCAGAACGCCGGGCACAAGCCTGCAAACCGAGTCGGCGATCGCCATGGCAGGAATTTCGCCGCCGGTCAGCACAAAATCGCCGATGGAGATTTCCTCGTCCACACATTCGTCGATAAACCGTTGGTCGATGCCCTCATAATGACCGCAGACCAGCACGATATTATCCAGCTTCGACAGGCGTTTCGCATCTGCCTGCGTATAGGTGTGACCGCACGGAGAAAGAAAAATCGTATGCACCGGCGCACCTGCTTCATCGCAGACATGGCACCAGCACTGATAGAGCGGGTCTGCCTGCATGATGGCACCGCGTCCGCCGCCGTAGGGATAGTCGTCTACCTGATTTTGCTTGTTTGTGGTATAGTCCCGAATCTGGTGCGCCTCAATGCGGATATAGCCGCGCTCCTGCGCTCTTCCCAGAATGGACTCGTTCATCATGTCGCCGACGGTGTCGGGGAACAGAGTCAGAATATCAATTCTCATCGTTCGCCATTCCCTCAATCAGATGCACCTGCACGTAGCCCTGCGCCACATTGATTTCGCGCACGAATTCCTTTACCGCCGGAATCATGTAGCTTTTTTTGCCCTGAATGACATAGACATCGGAGGAGGGCATGGTCAGAACATCCTTGATCTTTCCAATCTCCGTGCCGCCATCATCTAAAACACGGCAGCCGATCAGATCGGCGATAAAGACAGTGCCCTCCGGCAGCTTGAGACCCTCACGGTCTACCGAAACGGTCTGACCGCGCAGAAGCGTTGCTTTTTCCGGCGTGTCGATGCCCTTGAGCTTCGCCAGCACGCAGGTCTTGTGCACGCGGGAGGCTTCTACCTCGTAGGGCTTGCCGTTCAGGTAAATCGTATCAAATTGCAGCAGAAAGTCGGGCCCGTCTGCCCACGGAAGAATTTTCACTTCTCCCTGAATACCGTGGGTGCTGACGATCTCACCTGTTTCCAGTAATTGCTTATCCATCGTGATCCCTCCGTCAGAGTTTGTCGTATGCTTTTTCCAGAAATCGGTCTGCCTTGACGATCACGCGCTCGTGCGTGGCTCTGCCGATCTCTCCCGCCTCGTCATAGGCAATGATCTCAAAGGTAATTTTTCTGCCGTCCACGGCAGTGACCTTCGATTCTGCCCGCACCTCCATGCCGACCGGTGTCGCGGAAAGGTGCCTGACCTCCATAGACACGCCGACGGAGCTTTCACCGTCTGCCAGGTGCGGCGCAACGGATTCGCACGCTGCGCCCTCCATCAGAGCGACCATACAGGGCGTGGCATAGACCAAAAGATCGCCCGAGCCGACGACCTTTGCGGTATCCTCTTGTTCAACCAGTGTCTCCGCAATTCCCTGCAGTCCGATTTCGATTGCCATAGTCACGCTCCCCCTCGGCTTATCATATTATTTCACTTTATATCATACCAAACTCCTGCGGTCAGGTCAACAAAAATTCATTTTGCCCGGTGATTCGAAACAGTTGACAAATGAACGGGGACGGAAGTATCATAGGCAAAGAAGAAAAGAGGCTGAAGCCATGAATAAATATCTTTCATATATATTATGCTTTACACTGTTACTGTCTGCATTTTCCGTTCGTGCGGATGCAGCCGCACAGACGCTTACTGATCCCTATACGGCAGGGGACGGCGTGTTTGAGCTGACACAGCAGGCACGGCTGTTCCTGATTGCGGAGGAAGCTCCCTCGGAGGAGCTTTTGCAGACGCTCCGGCTGATCTGCGCGGAATTTGCCGCAGCGGGCAAGCCGACCGAAACGCCGCTTCCGGTCGTATGGGGCGATGCGCAGTATGCGCAGGAAACCGATCTGGTGCTGGTTTTGAGCGAGGATTTTGTGCATGAGGCGTACAGCGTCAGCATCACGCCGCGGCAGGTGCTGATCAGTGCCTCGGAAGCAAGCGGCCTGCTCTACGGCGCAAGAATGGTGCTCAAAACGATGATTTCCGACAATTCAAACACCCTTCCTGCCTGCACCTACTCCTTTGCGCCTGATACAAAAGAGCGAGCGCTGATGCTTGACTGCGCCAGAAAATACTGGTCGGTCGCATGGATCAAGAATCTGCTTCACGAGATGTCTTGGATGGGCTATAATGCGCTGGAGCTTCATTTGTCAGAGGACCAGGGCATCCGCGGCAATATCTGGAGTGACGGCGCAGACTGCAACGGTAACGATTTCAGCTTTCTGATCGGCTACGACCCCAACTGGAACACGGATTATCCCGACCCCAACGCGGACAAAAGCTACAGTGCCGACGACCTGCGGCAGATCGTGGACTACGCAAAGCAGATGCATATTGAGATCATCCCGGACTACGATGTGCCGCCGCACTGCGATGTGATGACGAGCCGCTATGCCGCTTATGTCTCTGAGCATCCGGATTTTTCCTTCCGCTGCAACGAGGTGACCTACAGCGCCGACGGCATGGAGCATGACGGCGTGAGCATCCCCTACGGTGACGGTGCCGATTTCTACAGCATCTGCGTCAACAGGACCCGTTCCACCGTCGATGTGACCAATCCGGTCGCACGGGCATTTGCCCTTGCCGTTGTGCAGGGATACGCCGATTTCTTCCGCACATTGGGCTGTACGAAATTTAACTTCGGTTTCGATGAGCTGTCCGTTTCCGATATCGACGGCTGGGGCGACTATGCCGATGCCCATATCAACGGCGGCTGGAGCCGCTACGATACGGCGGCGGACTTTGCCAACGAAACGGCGAAGGTGCTCTTTGAGATCGGCTATACCTCTGTTCGTGCCTTTAACGATGTGCTCTATAACGAAAATGTGCATATTGCACTCCACCCGGATCTTGAGCTCTATGTCTGGAGCCTGGATGAGAGCGAAGAGGTCGAACGGTATCTGGCAGACGGCAGGATCCTGCACAACTGCCTGCAGAATTACTGCTATTATGTCCTGCGCAACAGTGAAAGCGGCGGCGATGCCCGCGATGCGGAGAACTACTGGTGGTCGTTCCATCACAGCACGGCAGAGCGCATTTTCAACGAGTGGACGCCGGGTAGAATGTACAACTATGATGCAGACGGCATTCCCATGGAGAAAAACGAGGTCGGCGGCGGATTCTTCCTGATTTGGGGAGATTACGGCGGCTGGAGGGCAGAACAGGAGGTCTGGAACGGCGACGATAACGGTCTGTATAATCTGATCGACCGCATGTGGTCAAATTCTGCGAAGATGCTGGACTGGGAGCTGAACGAGCGGTGCTCGTTTGAGGAATTCTGCCGCATTCGCAGCAGCATCCGTCTGTTCCCGGGCTATACAGACTGCTCTGCCGAGCCTGTCCTTTCGGAGGCCTCCGAGCCGAAAAAGCTCCCTGCCGCAGACCACAGCGCACTTTGGCGGCTGTTGGAAGAAAACCGTTTCTCTGACCGCGACGGTGTCTATGTGCCGGAGCAGTTTGCGCTCTATGAACAGGCGTATCAGACGGCTTTGGCGGTCAATGAGGACATCTATGCCTCACAGGAGGAAGTGGAGGAGGCGGAACGGCAGCTGCGCGAGGCGGTAACCGGACTGCATTTCCGCGATGCGCGTGTGACGGTCCCCATCAGAACAGAGACGGAAACAGTCTCTGCGCTGCTGTCCGATGGCTTCTTCGGGCATTTCTTCATTGAGGAGCTTCCGGACGGGCAGCTTCTGCGAATTGACGGAAGCGCGGCAGCGGTGTCCGGACTTCTGATCGGCATTGCACCGGATGAGACGGCGGTTGCCGTAATTTTAGAAAATAACTGACTATTTTGAGAATCAGCCGTGTCTTTCAAGATACGGTTGTTCTTTTTATAAAAAGTTGTTGCTTATTTTGACACGAAAGGATATAATTGAAGTAATTATACTGGAAGAGGTGCGACCGTGAACACATATGACAAGCTGAACATGACAATGCTGTGCGATTTTTATGAGCTGACCATGAGCAACGGCTACTTCCGCAACGGCATGAAGGATCGCATCTGCTACTTTGATGTGTTCTACCGCAGTATTCCGGACGGCGGCGGCTTTGCCATCGCGGCAGGTCTGGAGCAGGTGATCGACTACATCAAAAACTTGCATTTTTCTGACGAGGATATTGCCTATCTGCGGCAGCGTGATCTGTTCTGCGAGGAATTTCTGACCTATCTGAAGCACTTCCGCTTTACCGGCGACATCTATGCCGTGCCGGAGGGCACACCGATTTTTCCGAAGGAGCCGATGCTGACGGTGCGCGCACCTGCCATCGAGGCACAACTCATCGAGACTTATGTTTTGCTGATCCTCAACCATCAAAGCCTGATCGCCACCAAGGCAAACCGCGTTGTCCGTGCAGTGGAGGGACGCAGAGTGC
>PITX01000169.1 GCA_017577345.1 Clostridiales bacterium | reverse complement strand
GTTGAGCACCGTTCCGTTTTCGCGCAGGTCGTCAACGATGTTAAGAACATCGTTAATCGGAATGGCGAAGCCGATGCCTTCAATGCTTGCGCCCGTACCCATGGTACCGGAATACTTGGCGGTGGTGATGCCGCCAACATTGCCGTTCAGGTCGAACAGCGGGCCGCCGGAGTTGCCGGGGTTGATCGAGGCGTCGATCTGCATCATGTTGATCGGATTGCCGTCGGTGTTGACGGCGCGATCCTTTGCGCTGAGGAAGCCGACCGTGATGCTGTAGGTCAGCTCGCCGAGCGGATTGCCGATGGCGGCGACCTCATCGCCGGTCATCAGATCGTCGGAATTGCCGAGCGTGACGGTCTGCAAATCGGTTGCGTCGATTTTCAGAAGGGCGGTATCGCTTTCCGCCTCATAGCCCAGGACAGTCGCCGGATATTCCTTGCCGTCATAGAGGGTGACGGTCAGCTTCTGCGCGTTTTCGACCACATGGTAGTTTGTCAGGATCTCGCCGTCAGAGCTGACAACAAAGCCGGTGCCCGAGCTGGCGGTTTCGGACTTCTGACCGAAGACATTGTAGGTGGTTCCCTCATTGGAGATGCCGACCACGGCACCGACATTTTCCTCATAGATCTGTGCCGGCGTTTTCAGACTGCCGGAGGAAACGGGTCTGGCAGGGGACGGCTGCTTTACTGCCTCGGTCGGCTGCTGTGTCGGAGCAGTATCCGTGACGGCGGCGCGATCCTTCTCATACATCCGATGCATGATCAGACCGACTGCACCGCCGCCTAAAAGACTGCCGAGCAGGGCACAGCAGAGTGCAACTACGGCAACACGCGTCGTCATGCGTTTTTTCTTCGGCTTTTCCTGCTTGACGGTACGCGGCGGCTGACAGGGATAGACTGCCGGACGCGGCGGCTGATACGGATAGACCGGGTGAGCCTGCGGTACAGCCTGATAAGACACCTCCGGTTGCTGCGTGATGCGGCTTTGTGTGTCGGAGGTCTGCGGAATACTGTCCTGTGTGTCGGAGGTCTGCGGAACAGACTCGGACGGAGTGTCAAAAGAATGATCGTTTTCGTTCATTGCAAAGACTCCTTTTGCATGATGGAATTACCCATATCGTAATGCGCGTTTGTTACCGAATTGTGACGGAGAAACAAACGATTTTTTAATCATACACATTCGCCGTCCTGCATGATGCGCAGGATGGTGCTGTCTGTCTGCCTCATACCCTGTTGTGCAAGCAAACCGATATTGGCGATCGTATCGTCCACGCTGTCTGCAACGATGCCCTCACCGCTGTGGAACTCCTTGTGATGCAGATACATCCGGTAACCCATGATACCTGCGTCCACGGCGGCGGCGATCTTTGCGGCACAGGACGGCTTTGCACCGTCGCAGATCGTGCCGGAGAGGATGGCAACGGCATTGACAACGGTATGAGCGACTGCGGAAAAACCGCCGCCGAGCAGATAGCAGATGCCTGCGCCTGCACCGACCCCCGCGGAGATCGCGCCGCAGTACGCGGACAGACGACCGATGCCGCTTTTCTGATGGATTGTGACCAGATCGGAGACGATCAGAGCACGGCAAAGCTGCTCCTGCGTTGCACCGATGTGCTTTGCATAGACAACGATGGGCATACAGGCGGTGATGCCCTGATTGCCGGAGCCGGAGAGGATGACGACCGGCATCTCACAGCCGCTCATACGGGCGTCACTGCCGGCGGCGGCATATGCTTTTGCCTTCTGCTTAATATCTTCTCCGTAATCTTCCAATAAAATTCGTCCGATCTGTGCGCCCCATGGACCGCGCAGACCTTCTTCGGCGATGGCGGAGTTCTGCTCGATCTGCCGCAACAGAAGTGGCTCAAGACGCTCCAACGGCACGGTGTCGGCAAAGCGCACGATGTCTTCCACATTCAGACAGCTTTTATCCGTCATATGTTCTTCGGCTGCGTCAACGATCGGCAGATCACGCAGGATCTCACCGTTGTGCTCCATGTGGACGATATTGGTGTGGTGATTGGTAATGCGCACCCGTGCATAACTGCCTTCTGCCTCGGCGCGGATGTCAATATCCAGCTTGCACGGAGAGCTTCCGCAGATAATGTCGATTTCGGCGGTGTTCAGAAATCCATCCAGCTCCGCCAGTTTTTCTTCCGGAATGTCGGCAATGACCTGCAAATCGCGGTCTGCATCGCCGGCGACCATGCCTGCGGCGATGGCGGGACGGATGCCTTTTCTGCCGCCGGTGTTCGGCACGACGACGCTCTTGACATTTTTCAGGATATTGCCGCTGACCGTTGCTTCAATGCGCACGGGAAGCTGACCCAGCAGCTTCCTCACAACGGCGGCGCAGTAGGCGATGGCGATCGGCTCGGTACAGCCTGTCGCAGGGACAAGCTCCTCTTCCAGAATGGAGACATAATCGCGCATGACGTTTTCTTTCAGCATGTCGCACTTCTCCTTATGTTATGCTTTTTTCTTTCCGCTTTGATATTTCAAAAGGTAGAACAGGATCAGCAGCACCTGCAGAACCCCGCAAATGACGAGCAGCAGGAAAACGGATTCCAATCGGATGGAAAGCACAAGGCTCAAGCCTATGCCCCAAATAATCAGCGAGCTGGACAGCGCCTGCTGGAGCAGCCCCCACCACATCGAGCTGAAGACCTCCCAGACGATCGCGGAAATGGGGATGGCGAAGATGAACAGCAGCCATGCCCAGTCCGGCAGAACGCCGAGGATTTTCGCGGCGCAGAAAAGCACCGTCATCGTCAGCCAGACCAGCCCGATGGAGAGCAGCGTGATGAGCACGTGGCGCGTGTGGGATTTCGGGACCTTTTTCGTCCGCAAAAGATCCTGCACCGTGACGCCGTACAAATCGGCAATCTTGGACAGAATAAAGATGTCGGGCGTTCCGTCGCCGCGTTCCCATTTGGATACGGACTTGTCCGAATAATTCAGTTTTTCCGCCAGATCGGCTTGCGTGTCTCCGTTCTGTCGGCGGTAATAGGCTATGTTTTCTGCGATCAATTGCCGCAGGGCTTCTTCCGTTTGCAACATGGTATTTCCTTCCTATAGGCAGCGCAAAGGCTTGATATTACTGGATTCTACTGTCAGTAGAGCGGTTCTCGCCCCGCCGTGGAGAGGCGTCTCCGGCGGGTAACCGGCGAACTCTGATCGGTGGCGTGACAAAACCGATTATTGGCGGGTCAGATAAAAACAAAACGAAGAGGTGAGAAATTGCTGTAAAAAAAATTTTAGAAAAAAATAATATTCATTCTCTCTCTTATATACACCTCACACGGCCGCCGAGGACCATACTGTTGAGTACTTTGGGGTGGGCGCCGTTTATATAAAAAAAACAAGCATAATAACTCGACGTTTAAGTCCATATGATACATCACGTGATATAATACGAACA
>PITX01000168.1 GCA_017577345.1 Clostridiales bacterium | reverse complement strand
GCGCAGGACAGCACGCAGGGCGGCTACTACAACGGCGGCGGCTTCTACGATCCGTGGAGCTGGTTCTTCGGCAACTTCGGCTTCTGAGACAGACACCGATTTTTTGAAAAAAGCACCCTTTTTGCAGGGGGATTGCCAATTTCCGGCAATTTTCCGACAATTGGGGTGCTTTTTTATACATTTGGGGGGGGAGTTATGCTTGACGGCTGGATTTTGGCGCATTATAATGACAGACGTATCAGCAGACCGGATATGACAAAATTTCGTTATATTTTTTTTGCAGAAGGAGCGTATCCGTGTATTTTGGAAGCAAGCGGTTTTTTAAAAATTTGATCCTGCTTTGCGTGATCGTTCTCATCGCGGTGCCCTCCGTGTTTGCATTTCGGTACAAGACCATCAGCGAACAGGAAAGGCAGTACATCGAACTGCTGGAGGCTGAGGCGCAGATGCAGGAGGCCGGGCAGCTTTCCGCGGACAGTGTCGCGCAGAACAGCTTTGTTCCGGAGCATCCGTCGTATCAGGATCTGTATCCCGATTTCTATGCTCCCCAGCCGCTCTGTGCGCAGGAGCGCATCGAGAACACGATCTACCTCACCTTTGACGATGGCCCCTCAGAGCGGACGGACGAGATCCTGAAGATTCTGGAGGATAAGGACGTGAAGGCGACCTTTTTCGTGATCGGCCAGTCCGACGAGGCGGATCTTCAGCGTATGCGCGACATTGTGGCAGCAGGACACACGATAGGGATGCACTCCTACACGCACAACTACACGCAGATATATTCCTCTGTAGAGGCGTATCTTGAGGATATGTACCGGATTTTTGTCCAGATCCGGGAGACCACCGGAGAGACACCGACGGTGTTTCGTTTTCCCGGCGGCAGCATCAACACCTATAACCACGCGATTTACCGTGAGCTGATCGCCGAAATGCTGCGCCGCGGCTTTGTGCCGTGCGACTGGAATCTCTCCGGCGGCGACGCGACCGGCACGCCGGTGTCGGCAGTTGAGATCGTTCGCAGCGTGGTGGGACCTGCGGCAAATGTGACGCGCGGCTTTGTGCTGATGCATGACGCGCAGGTGAAGAAGACCACGGTGGAGGCGCTCGGCACGGTAATTGATCAGCTCAGAGAGATGGGCTTTACATTCGAACAACTGACCCCGCAGACGATGCCGGTGCTGTACGGCTATCGGGGATAACGAAGAAAAGAGGTATGGGAACATGAGCAAGAAGGATAATTTCAACCAGGCGTTTTATGAAATGTTCGGCGTCGGCAAAGACAACGCAGGAGAGAATGCTCCTGCAGAAAAGGCAGCCCCTGTGAGCGAGTTTGTGGCAGAAAAGAAGAGCAAAAATGTATCTGCTGCCCCCGCACAGCGCGCTGCCAAGACGTATCTGGCGTCCGGCACCGTTGTCGAGGGTACCATAACCGCCAAGGGCGACATTGAGATCGCCGGTGAGCTTAAGGGCAATCTGGTGACGGACGGTACTGCCACCGTTCGCTCCGATATCAAGGGAAATGTGACGGCCGCCGGACTGTTTGTGATGGACTGCGTGCTCGAGGGCGACGTTGTGGTTTCCGGACAGGTGCAGATCAGCGAAAAGTCCCGTGTTGTCGGCAACATCCGCGCCGGAGAGATCAGCTGTGCCGGTACGGTCGTCGGTGATCTGGACGTTTCGGGGAATGTCACGCTGGAAGAAAAGTCCCGCATCGAGGGCAACATTGTCACCAAGACGATGACAATGGTGTGCGGCGCCAAGATCTGCGGAAACCTTCAGATGAAAAACGACTGAGCCTGCGGTGCCAATCCCTTTTGCTGCTGCAAAACGAATTTTTGCCTGCGCTTCGGCGGTTTTCCGCCGAAGCGCGGCTTTTTTCTGCCAAATACTTGCAATGAAAGGGGAAACGGTGGTACACTACCTATAACTATTGCCCCGCTTCCATTCGGCGGCGGCAGGAAAAGAGGAAAAATAATGGAAAAACAGAAATTCTATATTACCACGCCGATCTACTACCCTTCGGACAAGCTCCACATCGGCCACACCTACTGCACGGTGGCGACCGACGCGATGGCGCGTTACAAGCGTCTGACCGGTTACGACGTCATGTTCCTCACGGGAACGGATGAGCACGGTCAGAAGATCGAGGACAAGGCCAAGGCTGCCGGCGTTACGCCGCAGCAGTTCGTGGACAACATCGTTTGCGGCGAGCGCGGCATTCTCGATCTGTGGAAGCTGATGAACATCTCCAACGACCGCTTCATCCGCACCACGGATGATTATCATGTTGCCGCGATCCAGAAGATCTTCCGCAAGATGTACGACAACGGCGACATTTACAAGGGCACCTACAAGGGCAAGTACTGCAAGCCTTGCGAGTCCTTCTGGACGGAGAGTCAGCTTGTTGACGGCAAGTGCCCCGACTGCGGCCGCGATGTGGAGGACGCCGAGGAGGAAGCCTACTTCTTCAAGCTTTCAAAGTACGCCGACCGCGTGCAGCACCTGCTCGAGGACACCGATTTCCTGCAGCCTGCTTCCCGCGTCAACGAGATGGTCAACAACTTCATCAAGCCCGGCCTTGAGGATCTGTGCGTGTCGCGCACGAGCTTCACCTGGGGCGTGCCCGTCGATTTTGACGATAAGCACATGGTCTACGTCTGGGTGGATGCGCTCTCGAACTACATTACCGCGCTTGGTTTCATGAACGATAAGTACAACGATTACGCGCACTACTGGCCCTGCGACTATCACATCGTCGGCAAGGAGATCGTGCGCTTCCACTCGATCATCTGGCCTGCCATGCTCATGAGCATGGGCGAGCCGCTGCCCAAGCACGTCTACGGTCACGGCTGGCTCGTCATTGACGGCGGCAAGATGTCCAAGTCCAAGGGCAACGTGGTCGATCCGTATGTGCTGGCCGAGCGTTTCGGCGTGGATGCGCTGCGCTTCTTCCTGCTGCGCACGTTCCCGTTCGGCTCGGACGGCAACTTCTCCAACGAGCTGCTCATCAACACCATCAATGTTGACCTTGCCAACGACCTCGGCAACCTCGTCTCCCGCACGACCGCCATGGTCGAGAAGTACTTCGGCGGAACCCTGCCCGAAATGCGCCAAGCTGATGCGCTCGACGATGAGCTGATCGGTCAGCTCTCCGCGCTGCGCGGCAAGTACGAAGCGGAGATGGAAAAGCTCCAGTTCCAGAACGCCATCGAGGTTGTCTTTAAGTGCATCCAGCGCGCCAACAAGTATATTGACGAGACCGCGCCCTGGACGCTTGCCAAGAGTGATGAAAACAAGGCGCGTCTTGCGTCCGTCATGTATAATCTGCTCGAGGCCGTGCGCATCTGCACGATCCTGCTGCTGCCGGTCATGCCCGAGAGCTGCGAAAAGATCTTTGCCCAGATCGGCGCGGACGAGAGCGTGCAGAGCTGGGACAGCGCTGCGCAGTGGGGCGGTCTGAGCCAGACCGTCACCGTCCACAAG
>PITX01000167.1 GCA_017577345.1 Clostridiales bacterium | reverse complement strand
TCTTCAGACGGTTGTTACGGTTGATGACGCGGCGGTAAAGGTCGTTCAGATCACTCGTTGCGAAACGACCGCCGTCGAGCTGTACCATCGGGCGGATCTCAGGAGGAATGACCGGCAGGACATCCATGATCATCCATTCCGGCTTATTGCCGGAAAGACGGAATGCCTCGACGACCTCCAGACGCTTGATGATGCGCAGCTTCTTCTGACCGTTGGCGCCCTTGAGCTCGCTGCGGAGCTGTTCGGAAAGCTCTTCCAGGTCAATGTCAGTCAGCAGCTTCTTCACAGCCTCTGCGCCCATGCCTGCGTCAAAATCATCCTCGTACTTTTCGCGCATATCGCGGTATTCTTTCTCGCTGAGGATCTGGCACTTGCTCAGAGGAGCATCGCCGGGATCGGTGACGATATAGTTTGCGAAATAGAGGACCTTTTCCAGAATGCGGGGGCTGATATCAAGGAGCAGACCCATGCGGGACGGGATGCCCTTGAAATACCAGATATGGCTGCACGGAGCAGCAAGGTCGATATGACCCATGCGCTCACGGCGCACCTTGCTCTTGGTGACCTCGACGCCGCAGCGGTCGCAGATCTTGCCCTTGAAACGAATCTTCTTATACTTGCCGCAGTGACATTCCCAGTCCTTCGTCGGTCCGAAAATCTTTTCACAGAACAGACCGTCGCGTTCCGGCTTCAGGGTGCGGTAGTTGATGGTCTCCGGCTTTTTGACCTCGCCGTAGGACCAGTCACGAATCATTTCCGGCGAAGCAATGCCGATCTTGATGGCACTGAATGTTTTGTTACTCATCGTACTGCTCCTCCTTTACTCTTCGTCTTCGGCTTCCGCATCGTCGAAAGCCTCATCGGTATCGTCACTCTCATCGTCGCTCAGACCGATGATCTGGGAAAGAGCGGACACATCGCTGTCCAGACTGTCCGGATCAATGGCATAGCCGGAGGAGAGCACTTCGTTTTCATCTGTGACGAAGGTCTCATTGCCTGCGGTGTAGACGACATCATCCTCGTCCTCTTCACGCAGCTCGATCTCCTCGCCCTGATCGTCCAGTACGCGGACATCCAGACACAGAGACTGCAGCTCCTTGACCAGAACCTTGAAGGATTCCGGCACACCGGGCTTCGGGACATTGTGCCCCTTGACGATCGCTTCATAGGTCTTGACACGACCGGTCACATCGTCGGACTTGACAGTCAGGATCTCCTGCAGGGTGTATGCGGCACCGTAAGCTTCCAGTGCCCAGACTTCCATCTCACCGAAACGCTGACCGCCGAACTGTGCCTTGCCGCCCAGAGGCTGCTGGGTAACGAGGCTGTACGGGCCGGTGGAACGGGCATGGATCTTATCGTCGACCAGATGGTGCAGCTTGAGGAAGTACGGATAGCCGACCGTGACAAGGTTATCAAACGGTTCACCGGTGCGACCGTCATAGAGCACGGTCTTGCCGTCCTCACGCAGACCTGCCAGCTGCAGGGTCTCGCGGATATCCTTCTCATTCGCGCCGTCGAAGATCGGGGTTGCGACCTTCCAGCCGAGGGCATGGGCGGCGTACCCGAGGTGGACCTCCAGGACCTGTCCGATATTCATACGGGACGGAACGCCCAGAGGATTCAGAACGATATCCAGCGGGGTGCCATCCGGCAGGAACGGCATATCTTCCTCCGGCAGAATACGGGATACAACGCCCTTATTGCCATGGCGGCCTGCCATCTTATCGCCGACGGAAATCTTACGCTTCTGTGCGATATAGACGCGGACGACCTTGTTGACACCGGGAGACAGCTCATCGCCGTTCTGACGGGTAAAGACCTTGACATCGACAATGATGCCGGCTTCGCCGTGCGGCACCTTCAGAGAGGTGTCGCGGACTTCGCGTGCCTTCTCGCCGAAGATGGCACGGAGCAGACGCTCCTCCGCGGTCAGCTCGGTCTCGCCCTTCGGGGTGACCTTGCCGACCAGATAATCGCCGGACTTGACCTCCGCACCGATGCGGATAACACCGTCTTCATCCAGATCCTTGAGGGTATCCTCGCCGACATTCGGAATATCACGGGTGATTTCTTCCGGTCCGAGCTTGGTGTCGCGGGCTTCTGTCTCATACTCCTCGATATGGATGGAGGTAAAGACATCTTCCTTGACCAGACGCTCGTTAAGCAGGATGGCGTCCTCGTAGTTGTAGCCTTCCCATGTGACAAAGCCGATCAGCACATTCTTGCCCAGTGCGATCTCGCCCTGTGCACACGCCGGACCGTCGGCAATGATCTGATCATCGGTCACGCGCTCACCGACCGTGACGATCGGGCGCTGATTGATGCAGGTGCCCTGGTTGGAGCGGGCGAACTTGGTCAGCATATAGTCCTTGATCTCGCCGTCGTCGTAGCGAACGGTGATCACATTGGCGGAAACGCGGGTAACAACACCGTCACCCTCCGCCTTGAGGCAGACTTCGGAGTCCACTGCGCACTTCTGCTCGACGCCGGTCGCGACGATCGGAGCTTCTGTGACCATCAGCGGCACAGCCTGTCTCTGCATGTTTGCGCCCATCAGAGCACGGTTTGCGTCATCGTTCTGCAGGAACGGAATGAACGCAGTTGCGATAGAGGTCATCATCTTCGGGGAAACATCGAGGTAGTCGATGCTCTCGCGGTCAACGGCGATGATCTCATCGCGGTGGCGGCAGGTGATGCGGGAGTTGAGGAGGTAGCCGTTCTCATCTACCGGCTCCTTGGCCTGCGCAACACAGTAGTCGTCCTCGACATCGGCGGGCATATATTCGACCTCGTCCGACACGCGGGAAGCGACATACTTGCCGTTTTCGTCGTATTCCTTGATGACCTTGCGGTACGGGGCTTCGACGAAGCCGTACTCGTTGATCTTTGCAAAGCTCGCCAGATAGTTGATCAGACCGATGTTCGGACCTTCCGGCGTCTCGATCGGGCACATACGGCCGTAGTGGCTGTAGTGCACGTCTCGCACTTCCATGTTGGCGCGCTCGCGGGAAAGGCCGCCGGGGCCGAGTGCGGACAGACGCCGCTTGTGCGTGAGTTCTGCAAGCGGGTTGGTCTGATCCATGAACTGGCTGAGCGGAGAGGAACCGAAGAATTCCTTGATCGCCGCGGTGACCGGGCGAATGTTGATGAGGCTCTGCGGCGTGACGATGTCGAGATCCTGGATCGTCATGCGCTCGCGGATGACACGCTCCATACGGCTAAAGCCGATGCGGAACTGGTTCTGCAGCAGCTCACCCACGCAGCGCAGGCGGCGGTTGCCCAGATGGTCGATGTCGTCCTTATAGACGATACCGACAGCCAGCGCGTTCATGTAGTTGATGGAGGCAATAATGTCCTCGACGAGAATGTGCTTGGGAACAAGACGGTCGGCATTGGCGCGGATCTCTTCCTTGAGCTCCTCACCGCTGAACTTCTCGAGCAGCTCCTGCAGTACGCTCTCGCGCACGCGCTCGCGGATGCCGCATTCTGCCGCAG
>PITX01000166.1 GCA_017577345.1 Clostridiales bacterium | reverse complement strand
GCGGCAGGCTGAATGTACCCGGCAGACCGATGATTTACCGCACAACACCGGATTTCCTGCGCACCTTCGGCCTGTCCTCACTGGACGAGCTGCCGGAGATCGAAAAAATGCAGTTCGGCAAGAAAGAATTGCCGACGGAAGAAACGGCTGAAACCGTTGAGGAGGTTGCTGAAAATGAGTAAGAATGCTTCTGAAATTCTTGGTGCGTCCATGTCGAAGGTCAGAGAAATGGTGGATGCGAATACCGTTGTCGGCGCACCGATTGCCGCCGCCGAGGGCGTTACGCTGATCCCGATTTCCAAAATTACCTTCGGTCTTGCTTCCGGCGGTGCTGATCTTGCCGCAAAGGCTGTTGATACGAACGGCACATTCAGCGGCGGCACGGGCTGCGGTGTCAAAATCACTCCGGTTGCGATGATCGTCATTCAGAATGACCGCGTGCGTGTTATGCCGGTTGACGAGCCTGCAAGCTCTGCGGCAGAACGCGTGATCGAGCAGCTTCCCGGAATCGTAGATAAGCTTTCCGAGCTGATCGGCAGAAAAAAAGACGATATTACCGAATTTTAACAGGTGTATTCTCATCCTTCCGGCAGAAAATAGCAGGGGAGATGAGAAGTATGAAATGGCTTTACAGGACGGCAGCTGCCTTTGTTGCTACCGTCCTTTTCCTGTCTGCGTGTTATGCCGCACCGTCTGACAGCGCAAAAAGCACGATTCTGATGGATGCGGACACGGGCAGAATTTTATACGCAAAAAATGCCGACTGTAAAAGTCTGATCGCAAGCACGACGAAAATCATGACGGCGATCGTAGTTTTGGAGCACTGTGATTTGGACGCTGAATATGAGATCCCGCCGGAAGCGACCGGAATTGAGGGCTCGTCCATCTATCTGAAAGCAGGGGAACGGCTGACGATCCGCGAGCTGCTTTACGGCATGATGCTACATTCCGGTAACGATGCCGCCATTGCGCTGGCACTTGCGTGCAGTGACAGTATTCCGGAATTTGTCGATTTGATGAACCTGAAAGCGCAGCAGCTCGGACTTCATCAGACACATTTTGAAAACCCGAACGGACTGGATGGCGAGGCACATTTTTCTTCCGCAGCCGATCTTGCGAAAATGACACAGTATGCCCTGAAAAATGCAGATTTTGAACAGATCGTTTCCACGAAAAGCATTCGTATCGGCGAGCGCAGTCTGTCTAATCACAACAAGCTCCTATGGTCATTAGACGGTGCGATCGGCGTGAAGACCGGCTATACCAGAGCCGCAGGAAGAATCCTTGTCAGTGCCGCGGAGCGTGACGGAAGAAGGCTGATCGCAGTGACGATTTGCGACGGTAACGACTGGCAGGATCATAAATCTCTTTATGAATACGGATTTTCACAATATCCCGAGCGTAAGGTCATTACGGCAGGGGAATGTGTCGGCTGGGTAGATTGTATGGACGGAAGCCGTGCATTTCTGACCGCAGGCGAGGACATTTCCTGTCACGCTTACGAGAATGACAATGTACGCGTTTCGGTCTTATACCCGAGAATCTGCTTTTCTCCCGGTGCGGCGGGAACACCTGCCGGCTTCGGTACGGTGTATATCGGTGAACGCGAGATCGGAACAGTAAAATTACTTTGGAAAGGACAACGGCAGTATGACGGAACGAATACAGAAAATTCTTTCAGCGCATGGAATTTCCTCCCGCCGTGCGGCAGAAAAGCTCCTGGAAGAAGGCAGAATTACAGTGAACGGTGCGGTTGCCGCACTCGGGCAGAGTGCCGACGCCGCAACCGATGATATTCGCATCGACGGCAGACCGCTTCCGAAAAAAGCGGAGCCGGTCTGCCTGATGCTCTATAAGCCGCGTGGCTATGTCACGACGCTTTCAGACGAGCTCGGACGGAAGACGGCCGCTTCATTAGTGCATTGCGGCTGTCGGGTGTACCCGGTCGGCAGACTGGACTACGCCTCGGAGGGACTGCTTCTGTTTACCAACGACGGCGAGCTTGCCAACCGGCTGATGCACCCGAAGCACAGCGTCGAAAAGGTCTATGAAGTGACGGTGTCCGGCAATTTGGATACGGCGCAGTCTCTGCTTTCGCGTCCGATCGTATTGGACGGCAGAAAAATTCAGCCGCCGCAGGTCGTTTTTCTGCGGCAAAACGATAAGAAAGCAACCTTTGAGATTACCATCCATGAGGGCAGAAACCGCCAAATTCGCAGGATGTGCGAGGCGGCGGGACTTACCGTACTCCGGCTTTGCCGCGTACGCGAGGGAAGTCTTTCTCTTGATGACCTGCCTGTCGGGAAATGGCGTTATCTGACAAAAGAGGAATATGATGAATTGTACCGGGAGGGAACGAAATGACTGCGGATATTCTGACCTGCATACATAACAAAATGAATTCTTTTTCCAAGGGGCAGCGCAAAATCGCCGCCTATATTCTGGAAAGCTACGACAAGGCGGCTTTTCAGACGGCGGGCGCATTGGGCAAGACCGTCCAGGTGTCGGAGTCTACCGTTGTCCGTTTTGCGGCAGAGCTCGGCTATGAGGGCTATCCCGAAATGCAGAAGGCTATGCAGGAAATGGTGCTTAACCGCCTGACATCCGTGCAGAGAATTGAGGTCAGCGCAAAGCGTATGGCGCAGGAGAATGTCCTCTCATCCGTTTTGCAGACAGATATGGATCTGATCCGTGCGACAAATGAGCAACTCGATCAGAAGGCTTTTTCCGGCGCAGTCGATGCGCTTTTGAATGCACAGACGATCTATCTTGTCGGCGTGCGTTCGTCCTCCGCGCTGGCATCCTTTTTGTGCTATTATTTCAAATATATGTTCCGCGATGTACGGCTTGTGACCTCTGCGTCCGACAGCGAAGTTTTTGAACAGATCGTGCGTATCTCACCGCCCGATGCCCTGCTCGGCATCAGTTTCCCGCGGTATTCCTCGGCGGCAATTCAGGCGATGGAATACGCGCACACCTCCGGTGCAAAGACGATCGCATTAACAGACTGTGCTTCTTCACCGCTCGCGGCATATGCGGATTTCCTGCTGACGGCAAAGAGCGATATGGTGTCGCTCGTTGACTCTCTTGTTGCACCGATGAGCGTGATCAATGCGCTGATCGTTGCCGCGGCATCGAAGAAGAAGCTTGAAACCACACGGATTTTCAACAAATTAGAGGAAATCTGGGATATCTATCATGTCTATGAGAAAATTGACGAATGATGTTGTGATTGTCGGCGGCGGTGCGGCAGGTATGTTCGCCGCTGTGCAGGCGGCTAAGCGCGGACTTCGTGTTTTACTGCTTGAAAAGAATGACCGCCTCGGCAAGAAGCTTGCAATCACCGGCAAGGGTCGCTGCAATGTGACGAATAACAGCACGCCCGAGGAAGTTCTGAAAAATATCCCGCGCAATCCGCGTTTTCTCTACAGCGCGATTTACGGCTTTCCGCCGGAGCAGACGATGGCGTTCTTTAAAGAAAACGGATGCCCGCTGAAAACAGAGC
>PITX01000165.1 GCA_017577345.1 Clostridiales bacterium | reverse complement strand
GACTATGCCGGAGGGAACGCGCTTTCAGGTGCTTTCTCCGATCATCCGCGGCAAAAAGGGCGAGCATACGAAGGTCTTTGAGGATGCGCGTAAGAGCGGCTTTGCCAGAGTGCGCGTGGACGGCATCAACTTCGATTTGAGCGAAGAAATCGAGCTGGATAAGAATAAAAAGCACAAGATCGAGCTTGTGGTCGACCGCCTGATTTTACGCGGCGACATCACAAGACGGCTGACGGACAGCATCGAAACCGCCCTGTCCCATGCCGACGGCTTGGCAATCATCCAACAGCCGGACAGCGGCGAAGAAACGCTGTTTTCCAGAAATTACGCCTGCGAGGACTGCGGCATTTCCATGCCGGAGCTTTCTCCGCGCCTGTTTTCCTTCAATAATCCCTTAGGTGCCTGCCCGACCTGCTCCGGTCTCGGCTTCCGGCTCGTCGTCGATCCGGCACTGATCATCCCGGATCCCAAGCTGTCCATTTACGATGGCGGTATTCAGGCAAGTGGTTGGGGAAATATCAAAAACGATTCGATCGCGCGGATGTATTTTGAGGCGATGGCACTAAAGTACCGCTTTGATCTGCATACACCGATCTGCGATCTGCCGGAGGAGGCTCTACAGGTCATCCTCTACGGCACAAACGGCGAAAAGCTGCATCTTCACTATGAGCGCGGCAACGGGCGCGGCACACTGGAGCAGGCGTTTGAGGGCATCATCCCCAATATTGAACGCCGCGTCAGGGAAACGCAGTCAGATGCGATGCGCAAGGAGCTGGAGGAATATATGGCGACCTCTCCGTGCCCTAAGTGTCAGGGAGAGCGTCTGTCGGAGATCGCAAGGGCGGTCACGGTGGGCGGACTGTCCATCACGAAGTTCTGCGATCTGTCCGTGAAGCAGGAGATGGATTTCCTGGACGGGCTGAAGCTGGAGGGCGCGAATGCGGTGATCGCGGATCAGATCCTGCGCGAGATCCGCGCAAGACTTGGCTTCCTGCAAAGCGTCGGCCTGCAATATCTGACGCTGTCGCGTGCAGCGGGAACACTATCCGGCGGCGAGGCACAGCGCATCCGGCTTGCCACGCAGATCGGCTCGTCCTTGATGGGTGTGCTGTATATCCTCGATGAGCCGAGCATCGGTCTGCATCAGCGCGACAATGACAAGCTTTTGGAAACCCTGCGGCATCTGCGCGATCTGGGCAATACTCTGATCGTCGTGGAGCACGATGAGGATACGATGCGTGCGGCGGATTATATCGTGGATGTCGGTCCCGGTGCGGGGATACACGGCGGTGAGATCGTTGCGGCAGGGACATTGGAGGACATTCTCCGTACACCGGAAAGCCTGACCGGTCAATACCTGTCCGGTGCAAGAAAAATCCCTGTCCCGATAAGCCGCCGCAGCGGTAACGGGAACAAGCTGTCGATTTTCGGCTGTGCGGAAAACAACCTTGCAGGCATTGATGTATCCGTCCCGCTCGGCACCTTCACCTGCGTGACGGGCGTTTCCGGCTCGGGAAAATCGTCACTGGTCAATGAGATCATTGCAAAGCGGCTGGCGAGTTCGCTGAACCGCGCAAAGGTGCGCCCGGGAAAATTTGAGCGCATCGAGGGCGAGGAGCATTTGGACAAGGTCATCGTGATCGACCAGAGCCCGATCGGACGCACGCCGCGCTCCAATCCCGCGACCTATACGGGACTGTTTTCGGATATCCGCGAGCTGTTTGCATCGACTGCTGCCGCCAAGGAGCGCGGTTTCAGCGCGGGACGCTTCTCGTTTAATGTCAAGGGCGGACGCTGTGAGGCGTGCTGCGGCGACGGACTTGTAAAAATCGAAATGCACTTCCTGCCGGATGTCTATGTACCCTGCGAGGTCTGCCACGGCAAGCGCTACAACCGTGAAACGCTGGAGATCCTCTACCGCGGCAAGACGGTTTCGGATGTGCTGGAAATGACTGCCGATGAGGCACTGGAGTTTTTTGAGCATCAGCCGCGCCTGCGGGAGAAAATCGCCGCTTTGGTGCAAGTGGGACTCGGCTATATCAAGCTCGGGCAGAGCTCCACGACGCTCTCCGGCGGCGAGGCGCAGCGTGTCAAACTGGCAACGGAGCTTTCCCGCCCTGCGACCGGACGCACGCTGTATATCCTCGATGAGCCGACGACCGGCCTGCACATGTACGATGTGCAGAAGCTGCTTGATGTGCTGCAAAAGCTGGTCGATGCCGGAAATACCGTGCTTGTGATCGAGCACAATCTTGACATGATCAAGAGTGCCGACCACCTGATCGATCTCGGACCGGAGGGCGGTGACGGCGGCGGTCAGATCGTCGCGATCGGTACTCCCGAGGAGGTTGCGGACTGCGCAGAGTCCTTCACGGGTCAATATCTGAAAAAGGTACTGCAAGGAGGCTGACAATGGGAAATCAACAGCGCAAACGGAAGGGTCTCCCGCGAACGCCGGATTCCATGACGGATGCGGCACTTTTGGAGCTCCTTCTGCAATTCACGCGGGACGATGCGGCGGAGTTTGCCGAAAAGATCCTGCAACAGTTTCCGAGTATTGCCGATGTGATGGAGGCAGGGAAGAAAGAACTTGCCACAGTGGAGGGTATGGATGACGAAACGGTACTGCTTCTGCGCCTTGTGCCGGAGCTGCACCGCCGCTATTTCCTCTCCCGTTCGCGAACGGAGACCCGTCTGACCGACAGTCACGATTACGGCAACTATTTGCTTCCGTATTTCTACGGCGCACGCGATGAAATGGTCTATCTGCTCCTGCTCGACGGAGCAGGGCGGGTCATCAACTGCCGTCTGCTCGGTGAAGGATCGGTCAGCTCCGCCAATGTACCGATTCGCAGGCTCGTGCAGGAGGCACTGACGGCGAATGCGGCGGCGGTCGTGCTTGCACACAACCACCCCGCAGGAATTGCCCTGCCCTCCAAAGAGGATGTGGAGATCACGGTGCGCCTGCGTGAGGCACTGGAAATCATGGATATTGTTCTGCTGGATCATATCGTGGTCGCAGACGATGACTTCGTCTCTCTGCGCGAAAGCGGGTATCTTCGCAGGTTCTGATACTATTATCTGATTAAAAACAGACATTTTTATATGAAAACGGTGCGCTGCAGTCTGCAATCTGCAACGCACCGTTTTCATATTCAGTCAAGTGGCTTGAAATAATCCAGAATGGGAACGGTGGTATCCTCCTGATAGGCAGAGGCGGTAACGGAATAGAGATAATTGCCGCAGTGCAGGATCAGGATCTTCTCATACAGGGGCATACCGTACGCTTCGCCGGACACGGTGAGGACGGTATGCTCTTCACCGCAGAAATTCACAGTCGATGTGCCGCAGGAAATGTTTTGCATTCCCGTCTGAGCAAACTGCGCTTCCACCTGAGACACTGTCATGTTGATCATTGTTTCTTCATCAAAAACGGGGAGAGGATTTTTCGTAACAGTCACATTCAGCGAGGAAACTGCTGTCGGCTCGGAGGCACAGAAGATGACGACTGCTT
>PITX01000164.1 GCA_017577345.1 Clostridiales bacterium | reverse complement strand
CTCTCCTGCCGTAGTCCAGATACAGCATCGCGGCGACCGCGTCCACACGCAGTCCGTCGATATGAAAAACCTCCAGCCAGTAGACGGCGTTGGAAATCAAAAAGGACTGCACCTCGCCCTTGCCGAAATCAAAAATTCGGGTCGTCCAGTCCGGATGCTCATTCATCATCGGGTCGGAAAGCTCATAGCAACAGGTCCCGTCAAATTCGTACAGACCGTTTTCGTCCTTCGGAAAATGTGCAGGCACCCAATCGAGCAGCACGCCGATCCCTGCCTGATGGCAGCGGTCGATGAATTTCATCAACTGCTTCGGTGCGCCGTAACGCGCAGTCGGTGCATAATAGCCTGTCACCTGATAGCCCCAGGACGGATCATACGGATATTCGGAAAGCGGCATCAGCTCAATGTGGGTATAGCCCATATCCTTGAGATACGGGATCAGCTCGTCCGCCAGCTCCTCATAGCTGAAGCAGCTTCCGTCCTCCTTCCGCTTCCACGAGCCGAAGTGCATCTCGTAAATATTCATCGGGCTGTCCAGCAGTTTTTTCTTCCCCTGCTGTCTGCGGAACGCAGCATCGCCCCAAACATAGTCATCCGGCGAACAGATACGGCTTGAAGTGTCCGGTCTGTCCTGCATCCGGAAGCCGTAAGGATCGGATTTATAAACACGGCTGCCATTTGGTCTGCGGACGCAGAACTTATATGCCTGTCCCTCCTGTGCAAACGAGGAAAATGCCTCCCACACGCCGTTTTTCAGCCAGGTCATCGGCATATCTTCTTCATTCCAGAAATTCCAGTCACCGGTGACGCTGACACCGTGTGCATTGGGTGCCCAAACACGGAACACATAGCCCTCTACGCCGTCCTTCTGCGCCTTGTGGCAGCCGAGAAAGGTGTATGCATGCAGCTCATCGCCGTCTGAAAAGCGTTTTATCGCAGTTTGAAGGTTCTGCTCCATTTTTGCCTCCTGTGGTAATATTTCCGGATCATACTGATATTATAATTATTATACCACTTTGCACAATTTTTGCAACCGTTTCAAAGAAAAATTGATAGATATGTTGTATTTTCCTTTTAGATTGTCATTTTTAAGGCGTTTGACAGTATTGTACGCTCATTTCAGCAAAAAATGTAGGGAATTTGCGCGGTCAGATTGCTGATTTCATAGAATGAAACGGATTTCTTCGCGCATTTTAATGCAGGACATTTTCCCTGTTCCCCGCTTGACATTTTTCCTGTTTTGGAATATCATAAAAAACAGGGCTAAAGCCCAAAATGATCACAAAGGAGGGAATATCATGGATGCTGGGAGTACGAACGGCACAGCGGTAGGCCGAAGTCCGCGGGGAAGGCTCTGCATCCGTGAGGGCTGTTCCCTGTTCCAATAAGAGTCTGCCGCCGCCGGCTTCCGAATCTATGCCAAAATTATGAAGCAGGAGGATAGGACCGATGGCAGAACATAATGTCACCGTTGAGAGCACATTGCAGCTGCTCCTGGCGGACAAAAAGTACCCGACGATCCGCGATATTCTGATCACGATGAATCCGTCCGATATCGCCTCTGTTTTCGATGAACTGGAGGAGGAGCGTCTGCCGCTTCTGTTCCGTCTGCTGCCGAAGGAGCTGGCGGCGGAGACCTTCGTTGAAATGGAGCCCGATGCGCAGGAGCTGCTGATCCGCGGCTTCTCCGATATGGAGCTGCGCGAGGTGCTCGATGAGCTGTATGTCGATGACGCGGTCGACATCGTGGAAGAAATGCCCGCCAATGTCGTGCGGCGTATTCTATCGCAGGCGGATCCGCAGATGCGTAAGGAGATCAATGAGATCCTGCGCTATCCCGAAAATTCCGCCGGCTCGATCATGACGACCGAATATGTTTCCCTGCGTCCCGGAATGACGGTGGAGGAAGCCATTCTCCGCATCCGCCGTACCGGCGTGGATAAGGAAACGATTTACACCTGCTATGTGACGCGTGACCGCACCCTGATCGGTCTGGTCTCCGTCAAGGATCTTCTTCTGGCACAGGATGACGATACTACGATCGAGGAGATCATGGAAACCAATGTCATCTCGGTCAGTACACAGACTGACCAGGAAGAAGTCGCGCAGATGTTCTCCAAATACAATTTCCTCGCTCTGCCTGTCGTGGATGCGGAAAACCGTATGGTCGGTATCGTCACCTTCGATGACGCAATGGATGTCATGGAAGATGAGGTCACCGAGGATATGGAGATCATGGGCGGCATGACGCCGTCGGACAAGACCTATCTTCGTTCGACGGTCTTTGATCTGTTCCGCCACCGTATTCCCTGGCTGATGCTGCTGATGGTCTCCGCGACCTTCACCGGTCTGATCATCACCGGCTTCGAGGACGCACTGGCAGCGCAGGTCGTGCTGACCGCCTTTATTCCGATGCTGATGGACACCGGCGGTAACTCCGGCTCGCAGTCCTCTGTCACGATCATCCGTGCACTGTCGCTCGGAGAGATCGAATTTGCCGATCTACCCAGCATCATCTGGAAAGAGATCCGTACTGCGGTCCTCTGCGGCGTATCTCTTGCCGCTGTATGCTTCGCAAAAATCATGCTGGTCGATCGCCTGCTCCTCGGTAACGCAGACATCACATGGGTCGTTGCGCTCGTTGTCTGCGCTACGATGGCACTGACCGTTCTGGTAGCAAAAATTATCGGCTGCAGCCTGCCGATGCTGGCGAAAAAGCTCGGCTTTGATCCGGCAGTCATGGCAAGTCCGTTTATCACGACGATCGTTGACGCACTGTCGCTGCTGGTCTATTTCGGCGTGGCAAATGCGCTGCTGTTAGCTTGATAATAACTGCTTCCTCTTGAAGCCATAAAAGCCGCGCCGTGGATATCCCACAGCGCGGCTTTTATACTGAAAACTGATTAAAGCAAGACACAAAGTGGCTTGTCAGCGTGTCGAAAAAGGTTTTTCGACACGCTGGATCTGATTAAAAATGTCTGTTTTTAATCAGATAATAGTATTAGATATGTTCGCTTATTTCTTCGCAATGCCTTCAATATAGCGCATGAGGATGGCAGAGACCTGTGCTCTTGTCGCATTGCCCTGCGGCAGGAGCTTGCCGCCCGAGCCGTTGAGGATGCCCTCGCCGACTGCCCACGCGATCGCGTCCTTTGCATAGGAGCTGACCTTCGCCCTGTCGGGGAAGCTGCTCAGATCGCCGCGCTCGCTCGTGTCAAAGCCCTTCTTCTGCGCATAGCGGTACAGGATCGCAACCATCTGCTCTCTTGTGATGTTGCCGTTCGGATCGAACTTATTGTTGCCGACACCGCCGACGATCCCGTTTTCCGATGCCCATGCGACCGCATCGGTGTACCACTTTCCGTTCGGCACATCGCTGAAGCCGTTCGTGCCCTCCTTCGGACTGCCCTCATATCGCCAAAGGACGGTCACAAGCATGGCTCGCGTCATCGGGCTGTCGGGTGCAAATTTGCCATTGCCTACGCCGCCCATCAGCTTGTTTTTCACGGCGTAGTTC